>CAZPUO010000011.1:0-22035 GCA_964589745.1 uncultured Methanotrichaceae archaeon | reverse complement strand
GACTTTTACTGTGTTGAAGCCCAATTCCGCTATTTGCGGTATGCCCTCAACCATGGCAGAAAGTCTGAGCAGAAGGTCCTGAACGGCTCCGTTATCCGTCGGCGGCGAACCGCGGAACCCTTGAAGAGCCTGGACATCTTTGACCTTATATACATCTGTTCGATTTGATAATATTTCAACATTATCGCCTTTAATTCATCTTCCGCCCGGTACAAAGCACTCACTTCGATGTCGGCCAAGACCGCTTTCATTTTTTCTTGCCAAAACTATGTTTAACAAATTCTTGGTAATAATTCACCCATAGGAACGTCTACAAAACGCGAGGCTCCGAGATTGGTTTTCATCACCACACGTCCAGGATGCCCGGCAACTACTTCACCGATGAGTGCTGATTGTTGGCCATAACAATTCATCCGTATCCCGTCCAACACTGCTGGTGCGTCTTCTGGAGCTACAATAATTACCATTTTGCCTTCATTAGCGATGTATAACGGGTCCAGGCCAAGCATTTCACATGCGCCGCGCACGGTTCTACCGACTGGTATGGTCGCCTCTTCTATTTCAATACCAACCGATGATTGTTGAGCGATTTCATTGAGGGTCGTTGCCAACCCGCCCCGGGTTGGGTCCCGCAGGCAATGAACATTGGGCGAACCTTGTAGGATCTGAGCAACGAGGTGATTTAATGGGGCGCAGTCACTGATAACCGATGCTTCGAATTGGAGACCTTCGCGCTTACTCATAATAGCTATTCCATGATCTCCGATAGTCCCACTTAGAATTATCTTGTCCCCAATCCGGGCATTATGTCCGGAGATATTTAACCCGTCTGGTATCTTGCCAAGACCTGAGGTATTGATAAATAGTTTATCAGCACCGTTTTTATTAACGACCTTCGTGTCACCGGTTACGATTAATACTCCCGCTTCTTCTGCGGTTTCCTTGATCGACCTCAAGATTTGTTCGAATTCAGATAACAACAACCCTTCCTCGATAATAAAAGATAGACTGAGATAAAGTGGTGTTGCCCCGGCAGTAGCAAGATCGTTCACTGTTCCGCAAATTGCCAGTCGGCCGATATCTCCGCCAGGAAAAAAGATCGGGCTGACAACATAACTATCAGTCGTGAAAGCGGTCTTCCCAGGTAGATCAATAACTACAGAGTCATCCATTCGAGTAAGTATAGGATTACCGATGATGCCAACAATAATCTTGTTGACTAATTCCTGGCTAAGCTTACCACCGCTTCCATGAGCCAAAAGGATGCGTTCGGAATTAGTGCTCAATTTTCTCTCCGTATTGGTAATACGCAGCACAAGCCCCCTCTGTTGATACCATACAAGGACCGATTGGGTGTTCCGGTGTACAGGAAAATCCGAAGAGTCTGCAATCCATGGGAGTTGAAACACCTCGTAATATGCTGCCGCATTGACATCCTGAAGGTTCATTTGCTGGATAAATTTTGATGTCGAAATTAGTCGCTGCATCAAACCGCTGGTAATTCCGGTTAATTCTTAATCCACTAGCGGGCACGATGCCGATACCTCGCCAATCAGCATCGCTGATCTCAAATACCTGATCCATCAACTTTAAAGCCTGCGGATTTCCATCGACCTTTACCCCGCGGCGGTAGGCGATTTCAACAGAGTAATTTTCTTTTTCGATCTGATTGACCAGCATTGCAACGGTCTGGAGTATATCCAGAGGTTCAAATCCGGATACCACGCAGGCGATATTATAGTCATGCGTAATGAATTCATAGGGCTGGGAGCCAATAACAGCGCTTACATGCCCCGGACAGATGATACCATTCAAGCGTATTTCACCGAGGTCGAGGATGGCTTTCATAATTTGGGGACAGACTTTATGTAAACACAGGACAAAGAAATTTTTAATATTATCCCTTTCAGCCTGTATAAGGGCGGCAGCGACAGTTGGGGCTGTAGTCTCAAAGCCAATACCAATGAAAACCACTCTTTTCTTGGGATTTTCGCGGGCTATCCTGAGCGCGTCGAGAACTGAATACACTACCCTGATATCAGACCCTTTTGCCTTTGCTATCTGTAGTGTTGATTGAGTTCCAGGTACTCTTATCATGTCTCCGAAGCTCGTAACGATCACATCAGGAAGGTCGGCCAAAGCTATTGCTTTATCAAGATCCGTGGTCGAGGTAACACATACCGGGCATCCCGGACCGGAGAGCATCTCTATATTTTTGGGTAGCAGCTGTCGAATACCATTTTTTATTATGCTGACGGTATGACCCCCGCAAAACTCCATAAGCCTTGTTTGCCGGCGGGAAGTGTTGTGAATATACTCAATTAGTTGTTTCGCCAGATCGACGTCACGAAACTCATCAACGAACTTCAAGAACTTGCCTCAACAGCTCAAGTGTTTGGAGGGCTTCGGTTTCATCAAGAATACTAATGCCAAATCCGGCGTGTAGAAGAACATAATCTCCTACCTCGGCGTCTGGGGTGAGTTGAATGCTTATCTCTCGCCTGACCCCTTCGATGCTGACAACTGCTTCCCCCCCATCAATTGACTCAACCAACGCTGGTATGGCAAGACACATTTTACCCTCCCGGTTGTCTACAGGTTATTTTCATATCTTTATACCATGATGGACCTTTGTATAAAAACATTTTATATCGCTGATAACGTTCCACCGATCACTGCCTGTCCTAATGATATCCCACCATCATTACATGGTACCTGACGGTGTAGAATTACCGAAAGTCCGTCGGCTTTAAGTAGTTTCATCGCTCGTCTAAGTAACAACCGATTCTGAAAAACTCCGCCGGACAAAGCTACTTGAGTAATCCCGGTTTCCTTTGAGATGGTCAGGCATAAAGAAGATATTATACGAGCGATAGTATTGTGAAAGCGTTTCGCGATTACAGGAATAGGTGTGCGATTGTGTATTTCCTTTATAATTGACTGAAATATCATGTCCAGACCGATCACATGAACACTCTCATGGTCGTGCCAGCAGAAAGGATATTCACCAGTCTCAGATGGGTATCTGGAAGCCAGGACTTCCAATTCTATAGCTGCCTCTGCATCGTATTGTATTATGCCTCTAACTCCTATTAGGGCTGATACGGCATCAAAAAGTCGACCGCAACTGGATGTAAGGGGAGAGTTGAGATGGCGTGATACCTGCTGGAATATGATATTCAACTCATTCTGGTCCAATTGTTCTAGAAATGGCAAGTCCGCATTAAGGATTTCATCTCCAAGTAAAGTGACCAGATACCCCACTGCTGTGCGATATGGCTTTTTTATAGCGACATCTCCTCCAGGGAGTGGAAGATACTGCAGGTGGGCCATCCGTCTAAAACTATGGTAGTCGGCAACCAAAAATTCCCCTCCCCAGATATGACCATCCGTTCCGAGACCTGTACCATCAAAAGCTACTCCAATAACTGGTGATGTTACCCCAGCATCGGCCATGGAACTGACAACGTGGGCATGATGATGCTGAACGGGGACAAAATTCAGTCCTAAACGGGTGGCCAGTTCGATGGCATATCTTGTCGATAAATAATCTGGGTGCATATCACCTGCAATTATTTCGGGGTGAACTCGGAATATGTTCTTGTATAACTCAATAGTTTCCTCGTAATGCCGTACAGTCTCGGGACCATCCAGGTCTCCAATATGCTGACTTACAAAAGCGTATTTATCTGCGGTAAGACAGAAAGTATTTTTTTCTTGAGCACCACATGCCAGCACTTGAAGCCCCTGGTAACTTAGTTTGACTGGAAAAGGCGCATAACCGCGCGCTCGCCTGATAAGCTGTATTTGGCCTTGTTCGATCATCGTGACACTATCATCATAAGTCGAATGGATAAGTCGGTCATGGACCAGAAAATAGTCCGGGATTCCGGAGAGTTTTTCAAATGCTTCATCATTATCTTTAGCGATAGGTTCCCGACTCAGGTTGCCACTGGTCATTACGAGAGGGAACGCTGTTTCCAGTAAGAGTAGATGATGTAATGGAGTATAGGGAAGCATTACTCCAAGGTGACGTAATCCGGGGGCGACGGAGGGAGAGATTTTAGAGTGTACTCTACGCCGGAGCAAAACGATTGGGCTTTGAGGTGATCGTAGAAGATTTACTTCCTCTTTGTTGACAAGACAGTATTGTTTCAATTGCTCGATTGTCTCAACCATAACAGCTAAGGGTTTCATTGGTCGGTTTTTACGCTTTCGCAGCAGTTCGACAGCTTGAGTATTAGTAGCGTCGCATGCTATAAGAAATCCTCCTAGTCCCTTCAAGGCGATTATTTTACCTTGTTTCAAGAGAGAAGCCGCCGTGATAATCGGATCATTAGTATTCAATTGATTGACTTTGTTATCAAACAACTTGAGTTGAGGTCCGCAGCTCGGACATGCATTGGGCTCTGCATGGAAGCGTCGGTCATGGGGATCATCATATTCTTTTTGGCATTCCGGGCACATTCGAATATGACTCATGGTGGTGCGGGGGCGGTCATAAGGAATATCCTCTATAATCGTGAATCGAGGGCCACAGTTCGTACAATTGGTGAACGGATAATGGTAACGGCGATTTTCCGGATTAAATATCTCGCTCTGGCAATCAGCGCATGTCGCAATATCCGGAGAAACTAACTGGTATTTGCCTTCGTTAATTACGCTGCTACGGATGGTGAAACCAATACAACCCGTCGGGTTATCATATTTTGTTAAAATGTGCTCGATAATAGCTTGGGAAGGCGGCTTTCGTGTTAAGCCCTTGAGAAACGATTGTATTAATTTCGGCTTTCCTTCAATCCATATTGTAACATCTTCTGAAGTATTGTATACCCAGCCAGATAGTTCATATTTGGCAGCAAGCTGATAAACGAAAGGTCGGAAACCGACCCCTTGAACAACTCCCCTAACATTAATTTGGGCAGCTATTTTGCTTTCTATCATTTTCAGTTCATTCGCTTGATTTGCTATGCCTATATTTAGAGTATTCTGCAGTGTTGATCAACTATTTATACTTAATAAAATAATAATTATAATATGACAAATGAGCCCGATCGTAATCGGCCGGAATACAATGAAAATTAGTTAGAAGGTTTTATTTTAGCACCGATTTTGTAAAGGATGAGCTGTGTTGAATAATTTCTCGAATCTCCTCAAGTAATTGTTTTGTTAGCGATTTTTTCCGCCTCAACTTATCAGCATATTATAAAAAGTGAATTTTAGCATTACTTCTTGGATCATATTTCCGTCTTGGTCGCGGTAACGTATTCTCCAGACGTCTTTTTCACAGCGGAGAAGATGGACTCAGCTGCTCATCGCCTTTCATAGTTGTATTTCTGCATCCAGGATTGATATCTTAGACCTCTGAGCTCACTTACCGCTTTTGCTCTAGCGGGCGACCCTCTTGCCCCAGTGTTTGCATTAGATCGGATCTTTCTGATCGGTTGGATTCCCTTTTCCTGGAGATGAGCAAAAATCTCTCGCCTATCAAAGACTCCATCGCCCAGCGCTTCTTCGATCCTGCGGCCTGAGAGATTTTCCTCAGCTGGAAATTTGGTTCCAGAATATCAGATGCCCTTCAAGATACCATAAAAAATATATAGATGAAGTGTTATAGAGAAGCTTGCCATAACTACACCTCTGGGAGCCTGGCAAGCCACATCAACACCTCCTACCTTTGAGACGTAAAGGCTCCCACTTTTCTTTCTCTGATTAGCTGAGCCGTAGCTCTCTGGTCTCTGCAACCAGAGAATGATATTCGTATTCCTCCATGCTCTTGCAAAGATCCGCTGCTGATCCTCACGCCTATAAATATAAACCAAACAAATCTTCATCTTATGACCTCCAGAGCAGTCGAGATGGTGGCGGAGCTGATGGCCCTCTCCGCCCGCACCGCTCCCAAAGGCAGGGGCCAGGACTCCATAGTGATAAGAGTAGTGGCTGGCGAAGAACTGAAAAAGCTCGCTGCAGAGCTGCGCCGCCTGGGCGAGGCCCGTGGCATCAAGTTCTTCCTGCGGGATGCTGGCAACCTGGAGCAGAGCGATGCCTGTGTCCTCATCGGCTGTCGCGGCAAAGATTTCGCTGGAATGGATTGCGGCGGCTGCGGTTACGGCACCTGCCAACAGATGCTCGAAGCGCAAAAAAAATTCATGGAAAAAGGAAAACCCTTTCGCGGCCCCAACTGCGTCATCAAGATGGCGGACCTAGGCATCGCCTTGGGCTCTGCTGCCAAGACTGCCAGCTTGCACAATGTCGATAACCGAGTCATGTTCACCTCAGGGGTGGCAGCGCTCTCTCTGGGCTGGCTGGAGGACTGCAACATAGCCTACGGCCTCCCCCTCAAAGCGTCCGGAAAGAACATCTACTTTGATCGAACTGGCTAGGTCCTCACATAGAGATAATATAATTAAATATTTTATATTTTTTAATATTAATAATAGTTATTTTATTACTGTTAATAGTCGCATCTCCTCTCGACGCTGTGAGGACCGCCGACGGGAGAGAAAACCGCTGGGCGTGGAGGCCTGCCATCACTCAACCACTCGGATGATAGCCAGCCTCCACTCATTGCCGTGCAATCCTACCGTTGTCCAGTACACATCCTTGGTCACATTCTGGTTGTGCTCTTTGTTGAGGAAGTAGTAGCTTCCCATTCCAGAGCGCTCCGCAACCATCTTTCTGCCGATATCCAGCAGCGACGGATATGGCTGGTACAGTGGGTCAGAAAAGAGCATCAGTCCCACCTGGCTGGGGTCTACGTCGTAGAGAATCAGGCCGTCCTTCTGCATGACCCAGGCGTTGTAGGGCGTGCCATTCAGTCTCGGCTTGATTATTGCTCCCAGGAACTCGCCAGGTCTCATGCTGGCGCTTAACGCACCCACGAACTCACCTGCAGGAGAGAGAACCGGATAGATAAGAGCAACGGCATCGTAGCCTTCAACTAATCGGAACACCGGACTTTGCATGGGGCTTTTGCTCTTCAAGAACGAAGTCCAGACATTCTGGCTGCTGATGTCAGCGCCTTCCGATGCTCTGTATTGGGACGGCCCGGCGATAAGGATCGTTCCTTGCCGGCTGACGGTTACAGCCTCTGCAAAGCCTGAGCTGCTCAGCTTTTGCAGTACGGCTTGAGCTTTTTCTCCTTCCAGTCCGGTGGCTGAGAGCTGCTCTGCAGCATCAGCGACCAGAGAATCCTGATCATTCAGGCTGCCCTGGATCTCTGCCTGCAGTTGCAAGAGATACTGTGCCATCTCATTATGTGAGTCTGCTGATAAGGCTCCAACTGTGGATTTGTCGCGGGCAGCCAGACCGTTTGCTGACAGCAGCGAAGCCGCCAAAACGATGGAAACAAAAGGGTGGATGACATTTCTCGTCATATTACTGCCAAGCATTTGGGCAAAAACAAACGAAAAAATTTTTACGCTTCCGCCTCTCCCATCAGCCTGTCCACCAGCCAGTTGGGCTCGAACTTCACCAGGTCGGGATAAGTCTGGCCCACGCCCAGGAACAGAACCGGCTTTCCGGTGATGTAGGCTATGGAGATGGCTGAGCCGCCCTTCGCATCCGCATCCGTCTTTGTGAGAATCGATCCGTCGATGGGTACCGACTCGTTGAAGAGGCGCGCTCGCTCCACGGCATCGTTGCCAGCGATGGCCTCGTCCACGAAAATGAGCAGATCCGGCTTTGTCACTCGCACTATCTTGCGCATCTGGTCCATGAGGTTTATGTTGGTGTGCAGCCTTCCGGCCGTATCCGCCAGGACGATATCCTTGTTGTGCGCCTTGGCATACTCGATGGCGTCAAAGATCACAGCCGCCGGGTCGCCGCCCGTCTTGTGCTTGACCACTTTCAAGCCCAGATTATTGCCGTGCACTTCCAGCTGTTCGATGGCTCCCGCCCGGAAGGTGTCGCCTGCCGCCAGGACCACTGAGTAGTTGCGGTCCATAAGATACTTCGCAACCTTGGCGATGCTCGTCGTTTTTCCCGTGCCGTTAACGCCCACGAAAAGAATCTTGATCGGCTTTTGTGCCTTCTGAATGTGGTCGTCGAAGTCCAGAAAGTTCCTGGACAGCAGGTGTAAGAGAGCATTTCGAAGCGCGTCCTCTGCCAGCTGCCCTGTGTCTGCCCCGATCTTCTTCTTCGCTCCCACCAGATTGGCCTTGACCTCTTTGACGATCTCCTCAGCCACGGGCAGAGCCACGTCGCTCTCCAGCAGAGCCATCTCCAGGGCCCACATCGGCTCCTCCAGATCCTTCTCCTCCAGGATCACCTCTTGCTCGAAGACCAGGGTCTTCGCCTTTTCCAGGAAGGAGAACTTATTCTTGGGTTTGACAATCTCAGCATTGCCCTTGGGAGCCTCAAGAACGGCAGCCTTGGCCTGCGCCGAAGTTTGGTCGACAGAAGCCGCAGCAACTTCGCGGGAAGCAGGCAGCTCTTTTTCAGTGGGCGTTCGATCGTTCTTTGCGCTTATCTTCTCTTCAGCTTGGGAGACTTTCTCCTGAATCTTGGAGGACAGGGATTCTTTGAAGCCCGAGAGCTTCTCCTTGAAACGGTTAAACAACCCCTTCGCTCCCTTGGATCTGCGAGTTCTCTTCGAACTTTTGCATTATGGCCTGGATCCTCTGCATCTCCTGATCGATCTTGGCAAGCACCTCGTTCAGCTTGCGCGATCCCTCCAGAACCTCCGTCTTGCGGACCTTCAGAATCTCTCTGGCCTCGGTCGCGGTCTTTTCGATGCTAACGCCCGCGCCCACATTCAAAACAACCTGCTCCTTGGAGGCGAGCTTGCCGTGGATGAACGACCCGGATCCAATAGGAACCAGTATCTCTTGTCCAACCTCTGCCTTCTCCAGGGCATCCACTGCGCCCAGGGCCCGGTCAAGCCCCTCGGCCGTAAGCTGCGTCAGGCTTATCTGGCGCATGATGGCATCAGCCTGAGCCTGATACTGCTGGTATGCGGCCAGGAGCCTTCTGATCTCATCCTCGCCTCCAGGAGAGCTACTCAATTGCCTTCACCTCGTCTATTTTGATGAGACCCCTCTTCAGGCCATGTTCGCTTCCCATCAGGGAATAGACCTTGTCGATGGCATTTTTCTCGTTCTGACCCAACACGATCTTGCTGAAGGAAAGCCAGGTCTTGCCGACAAGTCCTCCTCTGTACTTTCCCTTGATCTCGAATGTGCTCATTGCTCCACCCTTAACCCTTGCTCTTTTTACAATTCACCCAGGAATCCGGGAAATCATACCAGAAAACCCAATGCATCCTCAATACGACCCAGTTCCGGGCCGGTGGTCTCTTCTCCGGCGAAGTATCCGTGGCTGTTGGCCAGCACGCCTGAACCCACCAGAGGCGAACCCAGGTTCACTGTGCCTACATCGACGGGCAGCTCGAAAAGCTCTTCCAGGACCGCCAACTCCGCCTCAGAGACTCTCGGATGCACCAGAAGCCCTTTGTTGGTAGCCACAGCCGCCATTCCCACAGTCTTCAAGCCTCCGATAGTGCCCTTTGCTACCTTGACGCCCAGAGTCTCTGCCACAGCATCGCAGGCTCTGGCAGACAGTCCTGGGTGAACCAGGGCCGCGCTGTCATTGGCCAGGATCACATTGCCAGCGGCATTGATCTTTGCAGGCAGCCTTGAGACCCTTCCGTACTCACGGAGAATCCTGATCTCCTCATCACCTGCGTGATGAGTGACCACGAAGCCGTTGCTGTTGGCAGAGACCAGGGACCCCAGAACGGAGCTTCCCCCGGCCAGCATCTGCGCGGCATCCACCCGCAGGCCTTCTTTTAAGGCATCCACCGCCTCGGGCCCGGCTTCATGCGGGACAAGAACAATCTTCTCTGTGCATCTGGCAAAGACCCCCACCAGGGAACTGCCCGCGATCTTCAGCCTTTTATCGCTCACCGGCAAACTCCGCCTCAACCCCGCCATCCTCGAACTTGACGGCGCGCACTCTTACGCGCAGGGGTGGCTTCATATCGCCTCTTGCCCAGATAACCTCGTTCAAGCCCGGGTCGATCTTCACCATCTCTTTTGGGGTCTTCATGTGCCGGGCGAGATAATTTCGCACCTCGGTCATGGCCCGGTTGGACCTTCTGTAAATGGGAACGTTCTTCACCACACCAAGGGGAATGGTGTAGACTCTCTCTGTATCCGCCATATCATGCCTCTAAAGTGCTTCTTCGCCAGTGTCGTCTCTTAGGGTGAGTCACTACACGCCTCATGGTCTTGACAATGACCCAGGCTGGAACCCTACGATTCTGATTGAATGCCTTGGCAAGCCTGATCTTCTTGCCCTTTAATTTCTTGGACAATTCTCTTCCTCCGAATAACTCTGGTATGCGTATGCTTGGTGGGAAATATCCTGTCGACCTCTTTCTGGCCGTGCCTCTCCGCGAGCGCATATCTCAGGCCCACCTCGAAGTCCGAGGCAGGATACTTCTCGGAGAGTTCCTCCTCGAAATCCAAATAGCGGGAGGCCATGGCCCTAATAGTCTTTCCACCCAGGCCCGCGAGGGGCCGCAGGTAATGCATATGCAACCGGTCCTCAAGACTTCGGATCGCACTGTAGCTCATTATGGGCGCGCGATCGTCTCGTCTCGTCCCGTCCGCCACAAATTCGCAACTCTTGGCCAGAGTCTCTACTGCAATGGGATGAACGTAATTGAGAGCATCATTGGGATAGCCCGTGGACAGCAGTATCTTCAGGCTTCTTTCCAGGACGCCGTCTTCAAAGACCATCCTCCTGTGGGGATGGCCTAACTCGGCCGCGGCCGCCGCAGCCACCTTCCAGGCATCGTCACGGCCAAAGCTGAAAGTGACCAGCTCGATCTCGTCGAAGAATGGTTCGAGCAAGAGAGTAGTGAGACCGCTATCCTTTCCGCCGGAAAACAGGACTGTAGCCTTCATAAATTATTAATGCCTTATTTCCTGGTTATGGTGATGTCTCTCTTCTTGGGCTGGGCCTGCTTTAGGATTGCCTTGAGCTGCTCGTCGGTGATCGCAGACCTGAGCCGGCCGCTCTGAGCGAGCATGATGAGCTGGGATTCGATCTGAGTGACGAACTCAGGTCTGGTCATGCGGATGGCATTGAGCCGTTCCCGTGCTTCGGGCGTGAGGATAGACCTCATAACGGCCGCCTTCTTGGCCTCCAGCTCCTGCTGAGCCTGCTCTTGCTGAGCTGCCATCATCTGGGAATCCATCTGCTGCTTTTGGATCTGCTCCAGCCTTTTTCGTCTCAAGTCTGCTAGCTCATCGTCAGCCATTTTCTCTACCTCAGGGCTCAAGCCGATTCTGCGGCCGGCTCAGCCACAGTCGAGCCCTGCATTTTGTTTCTGATTTTATGAGCCAAATCGTCCAGGAACGCCTGGCCTGCTGGGGTCATTTGGCGTCCTTTCTTTATCTTCTTAACGTAACCGGCCTTCTCCAGCTGCTGCAGGGCCTCTCGTATCACCGAACCGCTGCCCTTGACAAAGCCGCCGGTGCGGACGGGTTTCCTCTGCTTTCCGCCATAGAAGCTTCTCAGTCGGGAAACGCCCACCGGCCCATCGATGTATATTCTGCGCAGCACAGATGCGCACCGAACATACCACCAGTCGGGGTCGAGGGGCGGCATTTCTTTATTCACCCCAGTCTTGGCAAACTCAGCCCATTCCGGCGGCTGAACCTTGCCATCTGCCTTCAGCTCCTTGGCTACGGCAGCTATCAAGTCATGGGGAGGCACGTCGTAAACAGTTGTCAAATCCTTCAATCCTCCAAGATGATAAGGAATAAACCAGAACCCTTACGCCAAAACAAGTATAAATGCTTTTTCAAGCCGAGATCTCTATGCAGCCATCATTTGCGCGCCAAGGCTATGAATCGATTATGCAAAAACTTTAGCCTGATAAACGCTTACGGGAATAATGCGAATACTTCTCCCATCTCACAGATTGCTTTTCTCCTCGATCCTGCTCCTCCAGCCAAAGCCAATCAGGACAAAGCAGATGAGCATCATGCCCCAACCCTTCTATAGGGGATTGCACAAACCAAAGAAAACACAAGATGGTTTGCCCGCGCAAGTAGTCGGAGAAGCCTACTATGGTGCCGATGACCATCGAGATGAAGAACGTAAAGAAGCTCACGAAGAGGAGATAGCCTGCCGAAGATCATCTCGCCGAAAGATTTTCTGGCCGGTGATGCAACCTCATTAGCGTCATTAAATACAGCAAGAGGTGTGTGAGTTGGACATAAAACATCGTTATCCGTAACGAGAGGGAGTCGGACGTCCAAGCAATATCAGAGATCACTAAAGCAGCTTTTGAGAATCTTCCAATTAGCAACCACACGGAACAGTTCATTATTAATGCATTGCGAGATGCGAACGCGCTCACAATCTCCCTGGTGGCAGTTGTCGGGAAGAGGGTGGTGGGCCACATAGCTTTCTCGCCTGTGACCATCTCCGATGGCAGCCTTGGTTGGTATGGTCTCGGTCCCATTTCTGTCTTGCCGGAATTACAGAAGCAGGGTATTGGAAAATCCATGATGCATGAAGGCCTGTCCTCGCTTAAGTCATTGGGTGCAAAGGGCTGCGTGCTCGTGGGAGACCCTGGATACTACGAACGGTTTGGCTTCAGAAGCCTCCCGGACTTGGTTATTGACGGCGTGCCGCAAGAGAACGTTCTTGTATTGCCGTTCGAAGAAAGCAAAACAAGCGGTACTGTGGTATTTCATGAAGGCTTTGCCGCAAACGGCTAGCAAGACGCTGGAGCCAATCGCGGGATTCCCGTGCTCTGGCCAGCTCTGTGTTGGCTTAAATAATAATGTACTCACACAGCCTCCGAAGGATCTTGACATGACATCAAAGAGATCGACAAAAACAGCCGCAATTCCACGAAGCTAATCGCGCCCTGCGGAATGAATTGCCGCCTATGCCGCGCATACACAAGAGATAAGAAACCATGCCCCGGCTGCCGAGGCGACGACAGCCTCAAATCGAAATCATGCGTCGCATGCAGTATCAAGAACTGTGAGAAGATGGCGAACGCTAAAGTCAAGTATTGCTTTGGTTGTGACAGCTTTCCTTGCGCCAGGCTGAACCATTTGGATAAGCGGTATAGAACCAAGTACGGCATGAGCATGATCAGTAATCTTGAGAGCATCAGAAAATTCGGCCTAAGGCATTTCATTAGAAACGAAAAAGAAAAGTGGAGATGCCATGAGTGTGGGGGGATACTCTGTGTTCACACGCCGCAATGTCTTTATTGTCAGCACACGTGGCGATAGAATTGCTCCCGGACAGCTTACAGTCTCCGGTGATGCACGTCGTTATGCATTACAGGAGGACATGATTCCAGTATGAGTGCGAGACGAATACTGACCATTGGTTTTGAACTAGCCTCGCCGGATACAAATTGCGAGAGCCTTCGGTCGAAGATATCCCTTCTCGATTGGGACATCATTCTCTTCAAGCCGCAAATTGATAACTTCAATAGATTCGATATCCTGGGAGAGCAAAGCCTTAATGAGTCTTTTGAACATTGGAGGCGGGAAATCCAGCAATCTGTCGAGACGGGCAAGACGGTAATCGTCTTTTCTTCCAAGTCTTGAAGGAGACCACCGGTTCAACAACTATCAAGCGATTCCTGCCACTTTATTGCCAGTATCGGCCATCGGCAGCTCTATGAAGCTGTCGGCGCGTGGTGCAGACGTGCTCGCACCTTATTGGGCCGAGTTCGAAAGCGTTTCAAAGTACAAGGTCAAACTCACTGACCCCAAAGTTCCAGCATGCATCGTGACTCGCACTGGAGATAAAGCCGTTGGCGCACTCTATAGAAACAAGTCATCACCAGGAACGCTATTATTGCTCCCAGACATTGACTTTGAGCCCTATAACTTCTTTAAGGAAAAAAGGGGCGAACAGATTTGGACTCCTGCTGCCAAGCAATTCGCTGGGCGTAGGTGTCAACGGTTGTCGCTCTTGAGAAGGCATTGCGAAGCGCTGCTGAAGTCACGCCCGAGCCCGCGTGGGCTCTCCAGCCGAGGTTTGCGCTCGGCACGGAGACTACCTTACGAGTCCAGCTACTCGACGCTGAGCGGAAAGTCGAAGAGGCACAGAAGCAGAAGGAGCAGGTCGTTGAAGAGTTGCGGTCCGCTGGCATGTACCGGGGCCTCCTATTTGAGAAGGGAAAACCACTCGAGAATGTGATTCTAGAAGCGCTTCGCCTGCTTGGCTTCACAGCTGCGCCCTTCAAAGAATCAGACTCAGAGTTTGATGTGGTATTCGAATCCGATGAAGGTCGACTCATCGGTGAAGCCAAAGGGAAAGACAATAAGGCGGTCAACATCGAGAAGCTCAGGCAGCTATCGATGAACATACACGAGGATCTGCAGCGTGAAAACGTCACTGCGTTTGCAAAGCCAGTGCTCTTCGGAAACGGATTCCGCCTTCAGCCAATAAGCGAGCGGCCCGACCCCTTCACCGAGAAATGTCATAAGGCTGCGGCCACTTCCTCCACGGCATTGGTTTTTACGCCGGACCTATTTTGGCCTGTGCAATATCTCGTCAGCAATTCTGATGCCGAGTACGCGCTGACATGTCGGCAGACACTGCTCTCGTCTACTGGTCGGGTCGTGTTTCCTCCGCCGCCCGTCGCAGAGAAAACACGAGACGAAACAGAGGTTGAGAAGGCAAAGTGAAGCACGACAATAATTTGCAGCGAACGCCGGTCGCCGCTGAAACTCGCATTTTCGGAGTTAAAGCATCTCTTTTTCCTTTTCCGTCAGGCCGAGGACGTTGAGCAGCCCCAGGAGGTTTTCCCTGGATAGAGTCCCGTCGGATACCTTCTTCAGGATATCCTTGGCATTGAAGGCCACACCCAGCCCGGCGTTTTTGATCATGAGACAGTCATTGGCCCCATCGCCCACCGCCACGATGTTATCCGGGCTGATCCTCTCCAGCTCTGCCAATCGGTAGATGATGCGCCCCTTGGCCTCACCATCGATGATCTCTCCTTTGATCTCGCCGGTGAGAACGCCGTCTTTGATCTCCAGCTCATTGGCGAAAGTGTAGTCGAAGCCCAGGCGTTCTTTCAGCACATCCGTGAAGTAGGTGAAGCCGCCGCTGATGAGGGCGATCTTGTAGCCCACGTGCTTAAGGTGGTGGATCAGCTCCTCAGATCCGGGCGTGAGCTGCAGATCTTCGGCGATATCGCTCAAGGTTCTGGCAGGGGTGCCCTTCAGGAGCCGAACCCTCTGCCTTAGAGATTCCTTGAAATCCATCTCGCCGCTCATGGCTCTCTCGGTTATCGCTTTTACCTGCTCATCCACTCCCACGGAGCTGGCCAGCTTGTTTATGATCTCAAAATCCACGATGGTCATATCCATGTCAAAGACGATGAGCCGCTTCTCCTTGAGGGACCTGTCATGCTCCTGAACTACCACATCCAGCCCGAGACGCTCACAATCTCTCTTGACAATTTCCTTGCAGTTCTCCACATTGCAGTCGGCAAAGTCCATGAGGAACTCGATGGATATCAGATCGCCGCGAGCTGTGACCGATGCCCTTTCGATGTTGATATTGTTCTTGGCGGCGATGCCAGCCACGTCACGGATGATGCCCACTCTGTCCTTGGCCAGAATGGTGACCACGTGCAAGCTCTTCTTCGACCGGCGTCTGCCCCGGTACTGCTTCAGGGGAAGGAAGCCAAGCTCGATGCCGAGGCCTTTGGCCTGCCTCCTGAACCAAGCCTCCAGCTCCTGCGGCGTGACTCTGGCGGTGCTGAAATCAGCAACCACAGACATGACAAATATGCCCTGCATAACTCTCTGGTCCATGTCCACAATGTTCACCTTCTGCAGGGCAGGCTCCTGCAGAATGTCGCGAATCAGGCCCGGCCTGTCCCTGCCCATAAACGATATGACCCAGAGATCTTCGGTCGGCGAAAGTTCAGGCCCTCCTTCCTGTGGTTGCATCGACTTCTCCCTGTCCATCCAAGCCTAAATACTTTTTCGACCTTGTGAATGGTGCTTGAAAAGCAAAGATTATGAGCTTCGAAAGAGAGATCAAAAAGCATTACGAGGTCTTTATGCGCCAATCCCTGATGCTCATCAACGGAGAGCAGGTCGCCTCCTTATCTGGCAAAGTCGAGGTCATCAAGAACCCGGCCAATCAGGAGCCTGTGGCAGAGGTCTTTGTGGGGAGCCGCGAGGATGCCCGCCTGGCCCTGGAGGCGGCGAAGCGGGCCTTTCCCGCATGGTCGGAAACCTCCAGCGGGAAGCGTGCTGAGATACTGCACGCTGCTGCTGATCAGGTGCGGACGCGAGCAGAAGATATCGCCTGCCTGCTCACTCTGGAGCAGGGCAAGCCCCTAAAAAACGCTAGGAGTGAGGTTCTGTCTTCGGCGGAAGTCCTCGACTACTATGCAGAGGAGGGCAAGAGGAACTTCGGAGAATGGATGACCTCACCACAAAGTCGCAGCATCGTGCTGAGGCAGCCCGTAGGCGTTGCTGCGCTGATCACGCCCTGGAACTTCCCGGTGGACCTTCTGGCCTGGAAGGTGGGGCCCGCTCTCGCCGCGGGCTGCACCTTCGTGGCCAAGCCGCCGAGCGCAGCCCCACTCGCAGCCACGGAGTTTGTAAAGGCTGTGAATGACGCTGGGCTGCCGCCGGGAGTAGCAAATGTTGTGCACGGGCCGGGAAACGAGGTGGGTGCGGAGTTGGTGGAAAACCCGATATCCCGAAAGATTGCCTTCACCGGCGAGACCGAAACCGGACGCTGGATCATGGCTCATGCTGCCGGGCAGATCAAGCGGGTATCTCTGGAGCTGGGCGGACAGTCGCCCTTCATCGTCTGCCCGGATGCCGACCTGGAGAAGGCTGCGGCCGCCTGCGCTCATCGTGCCTTTTCCAATATGGGCCAGATCTGCATGAGCGTCAACCGGGTGTACGTCGCAGATGAGGTCGCCGATCTGTTCACGGAAAAGCTGGTGCAGCGCACAGAGCGGCTGCGGATAGGCAACGGCATGGAACCTGATGTGGACCTGGGGCCGATGTTCAGCGAATCTCAGCGAGAAAAGACCAAAGAGCATGTGGCAGATGCCCTGGCCAGAGGAGCGGAGCTCCTTTATGGCGGTCGTGAGCCGGAAGGGGAGGCCTTTGCCAGGGGTTTCTTCTTTTTGCCCACCGTCCTCTCTAGTGTCGATCACAGCATGAAGGTCATGCGAGAGGAAACCTTCGGGCCGGTGGCGCCCATCATGAAATTCAAGAAACTGGATGAGGCCGTATCCCTGGCTAATGACACAGAATACGGCCTTGCTGCCTACGTCTTCACCAGCAACTTGAAGACCGCCCTTTACTTATCGGAGCGGCTGGAGGCGGGAGGCATCGGCGTCAATGTGAACAGCGTGGTGGATATGCAGGCGCCCTTTGGGGGATGGAAGCAGAGCGGCCTGGGAAGAGAGCTGGGTCACCGAGGCCTGGAGGATTACCTAGAGACCAAGCACATCCGCCTGGGATTGTGAGCTGCCAAGGCTCAAGGGCTATTAATATTAATAATAGTAATATAAAAAATGCTATGAAAATAATTGGCTCACTTTTCCGGACAAGCTCCATCTATCCACGCGCCGCAGATGGGTTCTCCAACATTCTCAGCAGGATCATCGCAACGAGTAACGTAACCGCACCAGCGGTGTATTTTTTTGCCGGAACCTGGAACAATCTGCTCCTGGCACCAGAGCTTGAGTCCGCACCCCTCCGCCAGGCTTAGCTGCTTTAGCATCTCTTCCTGGGAAACGCCCTTGGAAAGCAGCTCTCTTAATTTCTTCTCAGTCTCTTCCTCAGTCATGAATAATACATATGCTTCGCATTTATTTAAGCTGTTTTGTCCGTGCTCCATTCCTGGAAGAGATGCGCATTTCTTGGAAAAAGGAGAATACATTTTTGTTGCCTGGGCTTCTTGTCCGGATCTAAGACTGCACTTCAATTTCCTTCATCCTCAAAAGGGCCAGGGAGGCAAGAATCGCGGCGGCTGCTCCAAAAAAGAAGGTCGCACTGGGTCCGATCCTTGACCACAGCTCACCTGCCACAAGACCTGACAAGATGGACGCCACACCCACAGCTCCGTAATAAAGCCCGAGCGACGTGCTCCTCCGTTCAATGCGGCTGAGGTCGGAGACAAAGGCACTCTGGGAAGCATCAACTATAGCATAGACCAGACCGTAAAGGGCGAAAAGAATTACCAGCCCTGCCAGAGAGGAGACAAAAGCGAATCCGAGGGCTGTTACGGCAAAGAGGGCATATCCCAAAGTCAGGACCTTCTTCCTGCCGATCCTATCCGACCATATTCCCATGGGCATGGCCAGACCGGCGTACGCCAGGTTGAAGAGAACGTAGAGAAGCAGCGGAGCGGCCGTTGCCTCTGTTCCGGAAAAGAGCTCTTGGGCTCGCAGGATGAAGAACATATAGCTGAAGTTCCCGAAGGAAAATAGGGACGCAATGATTATGAACTGCCGCAGCTCTCCAGACAGATCTGAAGCCTTTAGCCGTAGCTGGCCGCCTGGCAACCGGTGGCTCTCCTTGACCTTGTAAAAGGGAAGGAGGGCCAACACGGCCAGGACGCCTGCGACGATGAAGATAGAGTTGAAGTTCAAGCCGCCCTGCCAGAGTGCGTATGCCAGAATCGAGCCGATGACTGCACCGGATGAATCCATGGCCCTGTGCAGTCCGAAGCCCTTTCCGCGATTGTTCTTGTCCGCCGATTCGGAGATCAGGGCATCCCTGGGCGCAGAACGTATCCCTTTCCCGGTTCGGTCAATGGTCTTGAGTACTAAGACCTGCTGCCAGGCGACAGATAAGGGCAAGAGCAGCTTTCCAATGGCGGAGAGACCATATCCTGCCACTACCAGAGGCTTCCGTCTTCCTAAGCGGTCGGACCAGTATCCGGCAAAGACCTGGATGATGCTCGGCAGGCCGTCGCTGATGCCGCCGATGAGACCCACGGCCAGAGCGCCGCCTCCGATAGCGGTGATGAAAAGCGGCAGAATGGGCTGGATGATCTCGCTGCTGATGTCGTTCAGAAGGCTGACGAAACCCAGCAGTATGATGTTTTTGCTTATCTTGGGATCGGGCACGAAAGATCAGAGGCCTCTTGAACTTCCCTAGGGTATTTAGGTTTCCGTGCCGAGATCAATGCAGTTGCCGGAATCGAAACCGCATTTGAGGCTTGATCTTTTGGATGGCCTGTGAGCCTGGTGAGGTGCTTAGTTCCCAGGCTAACTGGCTATTTCCTTCGCCAGCCCGGCAGCCTCGCCAGGCGTCAGCTCCTCCGGCCTCTTCTCCAAAAGCTTCGGGTCCAGCTTCGCCAGAGTCTCCCGACTGAAGCCAAGAGTCGCCAGCGCCTTCTTCACCTTTTTGCGGCGATGGCAAAAGAGCCCCTCGGCCAGCCGCATGAATCTTTCGGCATCAACAGCAGGCTTTTCCGCCTTTGGCCGGAGCCTGACTATCGCCGAATTCACCTCAGGCACTGGGCGGAATGCTGATTTGGGCAAAGTCTCCAGAATCTGTGCCTCACAGAGAAAGCCAACAACCATGGCCAGCCTGCCGTATTCCCTGCTGCCGGGTGGAGCCAGCATGCGCAGGGCAAATTCCCTTTGGAACATTAAGACCGCCAGCTCGAAGGGCCTGGAGAGCAATCGGTAAGTGATCTTCGAGGAGATCTGGTAGGGTAGATTGGAGACGACTTTATTATAATCGGGAAGCTCGACGGTCAGGGCGTCGGCGTTTATCACCTGAACATTCTGGAAACGACCGCGAAGCCCTGCTGCCATACTGGGATCGACCTCCACCGCATAGACGCGAGCAGCGTG
The DNA here is from genome assembly GCA_964589745.1 of uncultured Methanotrichaceae archaeon. Lineage (GTDB taxonomy): Archaea > Halobacteriota > Methanosarcinia > Methanotrichales > Methanotrichaceae > Methanothrix. The sequence goes on along the minus strand of CAZPUO010000011.1, from coordinate 2,192 downwards.
AGCTGCCAGGAGGCCGGTGAGATTGCCTGTGCCAGGCCCTATCTCCAGTACCTTGTCATCCTGCTTCAGCTCGGCATAGCTTACAATGCGCTCCGCAACGGCGCGATCCACGAGAAAATGCTGTCCCTTCTTCTTCATCTTCCGCGGGGCAGGGAGGTGAAGACTCGGTACTTTATCCGATCGTCCATCAGCTCGTCCTCAACACGCTTGGCGATGAGCTTCTCGGGGCCATGCAGCCCTTTCACCCTCTCCATCAGGTCAGCGAAATTCTTGAAGGGCCCTTTTTTGCGCTCATTCAGCACCGCCCACATCAGCTTCTTGCCTATGCCCGGCAAAAGCTCCAGGGCATGCATGCGGGTCGTGATGGGCCCGGCCTCGTTGAAGAAACGGATGAATCTGGATTCATTTTCCAGGACAACCCTCTGGATCTCGAAAGGCAGCTCGAGCTTGGCGCTGTTGGAGAGCTCACTGTAGTCGATTCTGCGGTTGACGTGATCTATCATATCACGCTCGCCGCTCCCGATGTAGACCCTGGTGCCTGCCGCCGGCACCACACCCTCTTTGGGCGTCATCTCTATGAGCACAAAATTGGTTTCGCCTACCGCCTGGACCAAGGGCTGCTTCTGATAGCTCCTTGTGTCCGGAGCCCGTCCATAGGGGAGATAATCGAGAACCCTAGCTACTTCTTCTCTCTTCGGCGGTCTCCCCTCGGGCATTGCCTCTACCCCCTGAATACTATGTCTAAAATACCGTTCAGCTCTTCTTCACCTAATGTGAATCGTTCCTTGGCATAGATTGCTCTCAGCTCGTCCTTGGTGGCAGGTCTGATATCGGCTATCTTTACGGCGATATCCGGTGTCATCTTCTCCAGCTTTGTCAGCTCCTCCACCATGCGCCTGCTATCTTCAGCTGCGCCTTTGGCAAAAAGCTCAGCATGCCGGATGGCCCGCCGCAGCTCATAACCCAGTTCCTCTTCATCGGCTCGCTTCAGCCGGATCTGGTCGAGGATCTCCTTGACCTCTGCCAGGGTCAGGAGCTCCTCCTGCAACACGCTCTTGACAATCATCTATTTTTGTGCTGTCAGATGTTCGGGTAATGCGATCAGGGTCTTGGTGGCATTGCCATCAGTGACTTTAAGGACGAAGGCTCTGCCCCTCTTTCCTACCACCTCGCCCGTCTTCCCATGGAATCTGGGGTGAGGCATGCCCTTGTGTATGCTAGGATCGATCTGCACGTGCACTTTGGCTCCGGGCTCGAACTCCTGAATCGCCCTGACCACGGGAGAAATTCCCCTACCCCTGACCGTCTTGCTCAGCTTGTCTCTTGTCTTCTTCCGCATTCCGTGATGATGTGCCATCTGATTCTCCACCTACATTTATTACATCTAACTCTTCAACGACCGCGTCGACTCCCAGGGAATCCGCAAGGCTCGGCTTTGTCCTGCCGCCGTCTCCGGAGATCAGCTCCTTGATATACAGTCCGCTGTCTCCTTTTATAGATATGCGGGCCAAATCGCCCGAGACCTCAAGTAGGTCAGTGCTATGAACCTTTCTCACCCTGAGCTTATCTGCTCTTCGGTGTAAGACGCGAGTTGGCGTACGCTGATCGATTGACCCTACCAATTCTTTCAAGACCGATTTAAGCTTTTCTTCTGGAACCTCTGTTTTGAATTTAATCAGGGCGGAATAAGTTTTTTCAAAGGCCGCCCCTTTGAGCCGCTCCACCTGCTCCGCCGCAGCAGGAGTCAGGTCCAGGATCTCTACTTTCCCGCTGGCTTGCCGGTTGATCTCCTCCTGGAGCTTCGCTAGATCGAGGCTTCTGACCCGAGGATACACGGCTTCGACGATGAAGGGTCGCCCGGTGCCGAGCATGCGGGCATCGATGTCCTCCCTGCCTGCACCGTGAAAGACCGTGTCCTTTGCCTGCGCAGCCGCGATCACTGCGGGCCGGATCAGCTCATCCACTGATTCCTGGTACATCCGACCTGTACCGCCACAGCGGGGGCAGCCCCGGCCATGACACTCCCTACAGGGCCACCTGGTCTGGGGAATGCCGCGCGCCAGCTTTCGGTATCGCCCGCGGAGGAAGAGGGAGGCAACCTGCAAGTCCACCTCGCCCTTCTCCAGATTGAGATGGACGACCACATCCGGGCTCTTCAGATCGACCTGCTTTCCAATCTTCAGAGAGAGCCT
>CAZPUO010000010.1:0-22387 GCA_964589745.1 uncultured Methanotrichaceae archaeon | reverse complement strand
ATGCTTAACTATATAAGTATCATGAAATAGTAATGAAAATTAAAGAGCGTGGAGAGGAGAGTTGACGAGGCAGTAGGGGAATAATAAACAAAAAATATGTCGCAAGTGGGATGGCACGATCAAAGATCTGCAGCTCGCCATCCATCCTCTTCCACTTTTTGAATGATCTTTCGCAGGGGCAGGTCCGTTGCCGCGGCAATTCTCAGGCAGTCTTCATACTCTGCCTTGACGTTCAGCAAATTTCCGTCCATCCGGCTAACCTTAACAGCCGCCCGGTAGACGGTTTCGTTGATCTTCACCTCCACCGTCCTGGCTTCGCGCTCGGCAATGAAGCGATGAAGGCTCGGGAAGACCCGAACGCCCAGAGAGCCCGTCTCTTTTATTATTATTTTAGAAATCTTCTCCGCATCCTCATTTCTGACTATGGCGCGGATAACGTTTCCACTGCGGCCTTTCTTCATAAGGGCCGGCAGGATTGATGCATCCAGTGCACCGGCCTCCATGAGCAGCTCCATCAGGTGGCCCAGCACCTCGCCCGTGATATCGTCTAGGTTAGTCTCCAGCTGCACCACGCAGTCGTTCTGGTGCTCAGGGTCCTGCTCTTGCATCTTTTGCTCGAGCACAATTTCCGCTACCATTCCCCTCAGAACGTTGGGCAGAGGAAGCTCTCGCCCGCCCGCCCCGTAGCCTACCCGCACTGCCTTGATAAGGGGAAAGTCGGGCAAGAACTCCTGGACCAGCGCCGCCAGCAGGGCCGCTCCTGTGGGCGTGAGAAGCTCCTGGTCCACGGGGCCGCCCTTCCAAGGGATCCCGTGCGCACGCAGGATCTCAAGGGCGGCGGGACCAGGTACAGGCAGAAGGCCGTGCTCTGAATGGACGAAACCGCCGCCTACGGATATGGGCCGGGATAGAACGCGCTCCACTCTGAGGCTCTGCAGCGCTGCACAGCTGCCGGCGATATCCGCCAGAGCATCTAAAGCCCCTATCTCATGGAACCTGGCCTCTTCTTTGGGAAGCCCGTGCACACGGCTCTCCGCTGTGGCCAAGACATCCAGAGCCTGGAGGGCCCTCTCTTGCGCCTCACCTTGCAGGCTAGAGCCCTGCAGGATGGAAACGGCCTCACTCAAGGATTGGTATCTCCTGTCAGAGATCACCTTGGCCCTGGCGGCCATGATGTGACCACGCTCCTCGCGAGAGATCTCCAGATTGCAGCCCACGGACTCTACTGCTTCGCGAACCGAATCGACGCTTGCGCCCAGGTCCAGCAGACAGCCCATGATCATGTCGCCTGCTGCTCCGGCGCAAGGATCAAAAAGAAGAGCCCTCATAACTCAAACTATTTTGTTTATACCGTTAAATACAAATTGGTCCTTGCTTTAGGTCTCAAGGAATGGCATCTGAAGAAGACGACTGGCGCGGCTACGAGTGGACCGCGCTCTCCGTCACCACCGTGGGAGCCCTGCTCGCCTCCATCCAGGGCTCGGCACTGCTCATTGCCCTGCCCGATATTCTCACTCAGCTGCAGACTGGCTTTATAACCATCATGTGGGTGCTTCTCGGTTATCTGCTTGTCACCACCGCCCTGGTGCCCGTCGTGGGGCGACTCGCCGACATGTTTGGCCGCAAGAACCTCTACAATGCCGGCTTTGCCATCTTCACTCTGGGCTCATTCCTGTGCGGCATGTCTCATCCCCAGTTTCACGGCTGGGATCTGGTGGGCTACCGCCTCATCCAAGGCCTAGGCGGCGCTCTGCTCTTCACCAACAGCGCTGCCATAGTCACAGACGCATTTCGCAAGGGGCGCGTCGGCCTGGGGTTAGGTGTGAATCAGATTGCCTTTGCCGCCGGGTTCCTGCTGGGGCCGGTCATCGGAGGCATCCTCACCGCCATCTCCTGGCAGTGGGTATTCCTGGTGAATGTGCCGCTAGGCGTAGCCGGAACGATATGGGGCATTCTCAGGCTGCGCGAGCCGGTCCTGCTCCCCGCGAGGCAGAGCTTTGACTGGCTGGGCAGCCTCACCTTCACCGTAGGCCTCGGGTCTTTGCTTTTAGCTGTCTCTCTGGTGGCTTTCCCGCTGATAAGCGTAACTTACGTCTATCTCCTGTTCGTCATCTCTATCATCGTTCTGGCGGCTTTCTGGCTGGTGGAACGGAGAGCTCCCCAACCCATGCTGGACTTCAGGCTCTTTCAGGACAGGCTCTTTGCCTTTGCCTGTGCCGCCAGTGCTCTCAACGGCCTGGCACGCGGCGCTGTGCTGTTCGTGCTGATCTTCTTCCTCCAGGGACCCTACGGCCTGGACCCTCTTTGGGCAGGGATCATGATGGCACCCTTCGGGGCAGCATTCATGCTCGTCGGGCCTGTTTCAGGTTATCTGTCGGATAGTTACGGCTCTCGGGGATTGGCTACGGCGGGATTGCTGATCTCAGCCGTTGGCCTGCTCGGCCTGAGCACAGTGACGAGCACCTCGCCCTATTGGCTGCTCGCCCTTTATATGGCTCTCATGGGCGGAGGCTCGGGCTTCTTCGGCTCTCCCAACACCAACGCCATCATGTCCTCAGTGATTCCAGAAAAGAGGGGCACTGCAGCCGGCATCAATGCCCTGCTCATGAACACCGGCCAGATGCTCAGCATTGCCATCGCCTTCCCTCTCGTGCTCAGCCGCATACCTCTGGACGTCATGTTCCAGGTCTTCCTTTACGGAGGGGGGATGCGCGGCTCCTCGCTCGCCGCCTTCGAGGCGGGCATGAGCCAGGCCTTCCTGGCCTCCTTCGTCATAACCCTCCTGGCAGCTGCGATCTCGGCCATGCGCCCTGCTCACAGCTTTGCTGCTCACAGAAGTTGATGATCGTGCACCGCGTTGTTGAAGAGGAACCGTAGCCGAACGCCGCATAAAGTTAGGCTGAGACTTTCAGCTTGCGTAGTAGGACACCAAGAAGGTCGGTGTCGAAGATCAGCCAGGTCAGCTCTGTCTCAAGACATGTGGAAAAGCCGTGCTCACCCTAGATGGCTTGCGCCATTTGACCGTATTCTAGCGGCGCGTGATGAGCTTGACTGATAGGATATTTCCTCAATAACCTAAATAGCCACGCACTATTTTTTCCAGAACTCAGGCACCAGCAGCACCAGGGCTGTCACAACCTCCAGCCTTCCGATCCACATGCAAAAGAAAAGAAGCATCTTTCCGGCAGGATGGATATCCGCAAAGCTCAGCGCTGGCCCGACCTTACTGAACCCAGGGCCAGCATTTCCCAAAGTGGTGGCCACAGCGGAGATTATGGACTCCATATCCATATGCGGATCGCTGTAGGAAATTACGGCTAAAAGCAAGCAGGCTGCGGCAAAGATAATGAGGTACAGAGCCACGAAAATGTTGCTCGGCCGCAGGACCTCATCCCTGACGGGAACGCCGCCCAGCTTGACGGGAATGACCGCCTTGGGATGAAGGACATGGAAGAGCTCACGGTATCCGCTCTTGATTACCAATAACAACCTGACCACTTTTATGGCTCCGCCTGTGGATCCAGCGCAAGCTCCTATGATCATGAGCAGCAAAAGAGTGAACTTGGCGGCAGCGGTCCACCTGTCGAAGTCCGTCGTGGCGAAGCCGGTGGTGGTCATGATGGAGACCACCTGGAAGCCAGCCAGCTGAATTTTGCGAAAGATGTCGCCTTCCAGTCCTCCCCAGAGGATGATGATGACCGTCGCCGCCAGAATGATCGCGGTGTAGAGTCTGAACTCCGGGTCCCGAAACAGGCTTTTTCTATCGGTGTAGAGCATCTTGTAGTGCAGGGCAAAGTTGGCTCCGGCCAGAAACATGAACAGGGTGATGATGGCATCAATGATCCAGCTCCTGTAGGCCATTATGCTCAAGCCCTGCGGGGAAAAACCTCCTGTGGCCATGGTGGCGAAGGTATTGCAGAATGAGTCGTAAAGGGGCATTCCAGCCAAGTAGAGAAATGCGATCTCCAGAACGGTAAAAAGGATGTACACACCCCATAGAACTCTGGCGGTCTGCTTGATGCGCGGCGTCAGAGCGTCCTTGTCAGGACCCGGCACCTCCGCCCGGTAAAGCTGGCGGCCGGCTACACCAAGACGCGGCAGTATGGCCACGAACAAGAGGATGATCCCCATGCCGCCAAGCCACTGGGCGAAAGACCTCCAGAAGAGCAGCCCGAAATAGGTCTTCTCAGAGGTCCGCCCAGACAGGAAAAGATGGGAGTTTCCCGTCAGCCCTTGAAGGCTCATATTCAGAAGTCGGACCAGGCTGCCATTGGCCAGGGTGGTGTTTATTATCCAGTAGCCTTCGGAGTTATACTCTGTGAGGATGGAGGAGCCCGTGGTGGTGAAGGCAGACATGGATTCGAAGAGTCCGTCGATCATGCTCGTTCCCAGGAAGACGTAAGGTAATGCGCCAAAGAAGGCCGCACCAAGCCACCCTAACGCCACGAGCGCGAAGCCCTCTTTAAGACCCGGTTCCTCACGTGATGCCAGGCGCCCCAAGACTATGCCCGAGGCCAAGGTCAGGAGAGATGTCAGGGCAAAGGCGATCACTCCCTCCGTTTCACCGTAAAAGGCTGCGACTGCCCCAGGAACCAGAAGCAAAACCGCCAAAAGCTTCAAAAGCGATGAGAACAGGTGCAGAAATACCCTGACCTTCATTTTGAATAATGCCTATCCGGTAAGAAGGGCATCCTCCCTGAGGGCACATTCCATACACTATTGCTATAAAAAAAGATCTGTTCCTGATGACCTTTTTAGAGATCGAACTTGAAAAAAAGATTTTTAATTTTAAAGGCTTAATCAGGAAACGAAGAGTTTCTTCACCTTGGAGACCACATTCGGCATTGACATCACAAAGACGCGATCTCCAACCTCAACCTTGAAGTCGTCTTCGGGCACTATCGGGCTGCTCTCTCGCAGGACCATCCCTGCCAGGGAATCCTTGGGCAGCTCTTTGGAGATGCTCTTGCCTATGATTTTAGCTCCAGGTTTGGCGATGAAATCCACCAGCTCCATCCGCTCATCGCTCAGGGTTATCACCTCTTCTCCTCCAATCACTCTCTGCAGCACGGCATCGGCAGTGACCTGCCCTGGGCTGACAGCCCGGTCGACGCCCACCATCTCAAAGAGCTTTATGTAGACGCTTCTGTTGACTCTGGACAGGATTTTCTTGGCACCGAGCTGCTTTACCAACAATGAGCACAAAAGGTTCTTGTCATCCAGACCTGTAACCGCGAAGACCACATCCATCTCCCCGGCTCCCTCTTCCTGGAGAAGGGCCAGGTCTGAGCCGTCGCCGTTGAGGATCATGGTACTGGAGAGCTTATCTGCAATCTCTCCGCAGCGCTCTGCATTGATCTCGATCAGTTTGATATCCACACCCATCTTCTCCAGCCGTCTGGCGAGGTAGAATCCCACCATCCCACCGCCGACAATCATGACCTTCTGGGAGGTTTGAGACTCGTGCAAAATCAACCTCAAGTCGGGCAGGGCTTTGGAGTCACAGAGGAGCATGAGGTGATCACCGAGCAAGACCTGATCGTCACTTCCAGGTATGGAGATCTCTCCAGCCCGGTTTATGGCTACGATATTGCAGGTTTTGGGAAGGCTGATCTCCTGGATAGGCCCCAGGATGTTCATCTCCTCAGTCACCTTGAACTCAATCAGCTCCACCTTGCCTCTGGCCAGCTCTCTGTTCATGAGCATCGATGAGAAGTAGAGCGATCTGGCCATCTCCTCAGCCATGGCCAGCTCAGGACAGATCATGTAGCTTATGCCTATCTCCTTTCGGTCTTGGACCGGCCGATCGATGTACTCGGGATTGCTGACCCTGGCTATCGTCTGCCGCACGCCTAAATGACTCGCTATGATGCAGGTGATGACGTTCACCTCGTCGTTGCCTGTCACCGCCAGCACTATGTCCGCCTTCTTGACGCCCGCTTCTATGAGCAGACGCGCGTTGGCGGCATTGCCCTGCAGAACTTTGACGTCCATCTCCTGCAATCTGGCGCAGGCCGATGTATCTCGGTCTATAACTGTCACATCATGGTCCGCGTAAAGCTCGCTGGCCACGAGGAACCCTACCTCGCCAGCTCCGGTGATCAAGATACGCATATTATTTCCTCCACAGTTCTGGAACGAATAATAGGAATATGGGCATCAGCTCCAGCCTGCCGATGTACATGGCAAAGAAGCCTATCATCTTGCCTGCCGCCGAAACCTGGGACCAGTCGAAGGTCAGGATGCCGAAGGCAGGACCCACGCCGCCCATGCATGAAGCGATGCCCGAGGCCACGACCAGCAGATCCACCCTCTCATCGGTCGCTGAGACCATGGCGAAGAGAAGAGCTAGAGCAAGCCACGTGGCGAGATAGAAGAAAGAGTAGAAGAGCATGGGCCTGAGGATATCCTCCTGCACCCGTGCCTCTCCCAGCCTTACTGACATCAGAGCGTGGGGATGGAGCATGTGGAACAGTTCGTTGTAGGCATACTTCAAATCCACGAGAAGCCTTCCCACCTTTATGCCACCGGCAGTTGAGCCGATGCAGCCCCCGATGAGTATGACCATGATAAGAGCCAGCTTCGCCGCGGTGGACCATTTATCATAATCCAGAGTGTTGACGAAGCCGCAGGTTCCCATGAGGGACACTACCTGGAAGGATGCGAACCTGAATCGGGTCAGTAGATCGCCCTCTATTCCCCCGAAGAAGAGCAGGACCAGCGTGGCGACTGCCAGGATGGTGAGCATGAACCTGAACTCCTCATCCTTGAACCAACCCAGTCGATCTGTTGTGAGAACCTTGTAATGGAGGGAGAAGTTCGACATGCCAAGAATTATGAAGATCGCAACAATGGTTTCTATAATCGGGCTGTGGTAGGCGACGAGACTTGATGCCTGTGGAGAGAAACCGCCGGTGGCCAGAGTTGAGAAAGCAGTGCAGACCGCATCGTAAATCGGCATTCCTGCCGCTACAAGCAGGACGATTTCTATAGCATTGAAGAGCAGATAAACCCTCCAGAGGATCCTGGCAGTGGTAGCCGCCCTCGGTGTGATGGTATCCTTGGTAGGTCCCACAGCTTCCGCTCGATAGAGCTGTAGGCCTGCAACGCGCAGCTGGGGAAATATGGCTACTATCATGAGAATTATTCCCAGGCCACCTATCAGCTGCTGGAACGATCTCCAGAAGAGCAATCCGTAATAGGTTGGAGCATAAATGGGGGCAACCCCTGGGTGGAGCCAATAATTCTGGCCGTTCAGGCTGCTCGTCACCACCCCGGCTAGAGCTGTAGCGATGCTGTTGTCCGCCAGTGTGGAATTTACTATGTAATAGCCCTGCGCGTTTGACTCGGTAAGAATGGTGGCCCCTGTTGCAGAGAACCCAGATATAGACTCGAAGAGAGCATCGACTAAGCTGATGCCCTGAAATGCGAAAGGCAGGGCACCGAAGAAGGTTGCACAGAGCCAGCCCAAGGTGACAGCCGCGAAAGCCTCTTTGCTCCCCACGTCACCTTTGACCCCCAGCCGCTTCAGGACTATGCCGGAGGACATGCAAAGCAGAGACGTCAAGGCGAAGGCGAATATACCGCTGGTTTCATGATATAGGGCGGCAACAAATCCTGGCACCAAGAGCAGCAGCCCCATGATCTTCAGGACGGTGCCGATGATATCAAAGACAATCCTGAGCTTCATAAAACCTCCTGTCCTTAAGCCCAGGTTTTCGGGTTAAAGGAAATGGGTCCCATACCGGCTCGTTTTGAATCGATCGGACCTAACAAAGAGTATTTCGAGAAGCTTAGGCCCAGTGAAGCCATTGTCAATTCCGTTGGTTTGGTAGGATTGAAAGCTCTCCGATAAATGCCACTACAAGACCCCGGAAAACGCAATTGGTGGCCCCTAGATTGGTTGCCTCCGGCCTTTGGCATTTTGGACTTTTTAAAACGATCCCTGTTTTCTCTCAAAATCGCATCCTCATGTCAACCTGACCGGAACTCAGAACTGAATCCTTTGGATGGCAAATCCCCAAGTGAAACGGCGGCGGCGCACCCCGCAGCAAGCTACGGGGCATCCGAGGCGCCGCCGCATTAAGATCGGACCATGTTAGCTGATCTATCCCTAAGTTGGATACGGGTAGAGGCGATCCCTGGATATAAAAGTTTCCATTAAAATCATATTATCATGATTATTAAATCGAGAGTTAATATATATTTTATTGAGGATTCCTAATAACCTCCGATTTTGGGCAGCACTTTATAAATAGTATATAAAGGCCAAGCTGGATTGGGCAGGTTTTTAGGAATCCTCTATTATACCGAAATATTTTAAGAAAGCCACGGAACGAAGTCTGCAGTTTTGCGAAATGGTCGACTGGACCCATCTTAACTCGCTCAAGATGCCGAAGGTGACCTCTTTTGGCTTCCACGCGGATAGAACAACATTTCCCACGACGGAGTATCTTTTCCTAGCCAAGATGGCTTTTCATGCTGAAATTAACCTGGGTTCCTGTGCCTGCTTATTCTCATCAAGAACCTCTGTCTCTTCTATCTCTGGTATTGGATCAAAATATTCTATCTTCCGGGTTGATCGTGCTTGATCCATACTGGTATACCATTGGCATTCGTGGTCAGTCTTTAACCTCTACGGCGAAGTGTGGCTTGGACCGACTCGCGGTTTACTCCTGTCCTGTTAGCGATACGCCCTACTTCAGATTTATCATAAAATTGCAGCTGCCTGGCTTCCGACTTGGAAAGGCATTCCTCTAGGGGAGAGATTCTTTTTGTGTAACTCATAGGTTGCCCTTCTTCTTTTTTCCAAACCATTCGCCCATGGCTATTCTTGATCAACTGATAACCGAGCCTTTTCAGCTCAGAACGTACGATTCCAGGGGATAACTCTGTCTGATCTGCTAAATGATGGATCTCACTGCGTCATAAATGAAAGATCCAAAGTGTACATTGTTAGAAAGGAAGACATAAAGCGCCAGATTAACCCTGTCAGTATGCCAGGTGGCTGCCAGTGTACTCACAAGTAAATTTGGCTTCGAGATCTTTCTATTCATATTCTGCTTCGGCGAGAAACTTCACGATGTCCACAGTGCCGAGAGGATAAGAGAGCCAATACTAGAATACTGGCTCTCTATTGTTGGGCAGATAGTGGTTTTCTCCCACCACCTAATGGCGTAAACCCATGGCACTGGGTTTGGTTTACAATGTGATTGAAAGTATAAAAACTTGACGTTAACATTTATTATGAATCTCGGATGATCTTTGAGATCATCCGAAGCTGCAAGAGATGTTAGAAAGAAAGGAGACGGTCGAGGATCGTGAAAACCCTAGTGGTCAGTCTATGACCCGTTCTTACAAGCTCGTTCCTCTAGAGAAGAAAGAGCTAAAAGACGAGCGATGGAGAAGGAGCAGAGCTTCCCATCCTATCTGATCAGCCAAAGGTCCTGTCCCAAATCTTGTATCCTTTTCCATCGGCCTTGATCAGCCAGACAATGCTACCCTTGCCGCCCGAACCATAGGGGTATGTCGAGCCTGTGATGATGTATCCGCCGTCGCTGGTTTGCTGGACTGATTTGCCTTCATTCCATCCAGATTCGCCGAAAGTCCTATCCCACATCACATTGCCTTTGTCATCGATCTTAATCAGCCAGACGCTCTGACTTCCCCCACCGGAGGACGCTTTGGAGCCTATAACGATGTAGCCGCCATCACGGGTCTGTAGGACTGATTTACCTACATCATCGCCTGATCCTTCAAAAGTTTTGTCCCAAGTCTTGTTACCATCGGCGTCAGTCTTGATCAGCCAGATTTCCCCTGTTCCTCCACTGTAGGGTATCTTGGAGCCCGAGACGATGTACCCACCATCACGGGTCTGCTGGACTGAGTAGCCTATGGCATCGCGAGGTCCGCTGAAGGTCCTGTCCCATGCCTCATTTCCGCCGGAATCGGTCTTGATCAACCAGAGGGCACTATTGCCTCCTTCACCATAAGATTTCGTGGCGCCGGTAATGATGTATCCACCGTCGCTGGTTTGTTGGACGAAATTCCCCCAGTCATCGAGTGGTCCTCCAAAGATCTTGTCCCAGACTTCGTTTCCATTGGCATCAGTCTTGATCAGCCAGACCATTTGGCTAAGGTGCGCTGCATTGTAGGAATACATCGAGCCTGTGACGATGTAGCCGCCATCGCTGGTCTGCTGAGCCGAACGGGCCCAGTCGTTACGTGAACCCCCAAAGGTTTTGTTCCAAACTTCGTTGCCATCAGCATCAGTCTTGATCAGCCAGGCATCTTTACCCCCAGCACCGAAAGACTCTGTGGAGCCTGCAATGATATACCCGCGATCACTAGTCTGCTGAACAAAATAGCCTACATCGCTCTGCGGTCCGCCGAAGATCCTGTCCCAAACTTTGTAGCCGTTGGTATCGGTCCTGATCAACCAGACAATTTGACTTAAGAGCGCTGGCTCATAGGAGTACTTGGTGCCTGCAATGACGTACCCGCCATCCTCAGTCTGTTGGACTGAGTAGCCTACCCCATAGGCTGGGCCGCTGGAGGTCTGGTTCAAAATTGAGGTATCGGCGGCAAAAGCAGGTATACTAAATAAAATGCATAGCGACAGGACGCAAAGGAGAATTTTATCCACTACTAAGACACCAATGACTTGAATTAATCGTTATTCGATATAAATACTTCTAACAGTTAGATGCTAACCTGTTCCATGTTAAATTTGATCCTAAAATAAAGCCCTGAAGCTTGATTCGAGGTTGATCTCCGTGGGTTGGCAAGTGCGGAAGGATCTGCCTCGCGGCCTGACCATAATCAAGAAGCTTGTAGGGCTTATATGGCAGTATGCGGAGCCCGATTTCGAGCCAAGAAAAACCATATCACAGATCGAAGTGATGCTCAATCAGTTATCTCGGCTCCTCTGTGATTGATACTGCAGGCAGCGACATATCCTCTCCTGCATGATAACCATACAGCTCTTCGAGGTCGGCTTCAATCGCATGCATGAACAGGGCATTGGGAATATCCATGGGACAGAGCTCCTCGCACTGGCCGCAGTCTATGCATGAATCAGCTACATGGGAGTAGCGCAGCAGATGGAATCCCAGCTCCGGCGGAACCTTGCCAGGGAATGCAGTGATATACGGCTTGGTGGTGTTGAATAGGGCAGGACATACCTCGACGCAGGTGTAGCACTTTATACATCGGGAGGTTTCCTCAATTATTGTCTTCAGGCGCTCCTTGCTGCTGCTCAAGGGTAAAAAATCCCGCGCACGCCACTTATCAGCCAGGGCCAATGTAGCCTCTTCCCTTCTCTTTCGAGCCTTGATGCATGAAGCATCAGCAACTTTTGTGATTAAGGCTCCGGCTTTTGAAGCCCTGTCGATCAGTAGCGCTCCACGCTGGCTGCACACTTCGACAAAAGTGGCCTTTCCCACCATCTCCTCTTTAACACCCCATTGTCCGCATGCGAGGTCTGCCTGTCTTGGTATCTTAATCTTACAGCGCCTGCAATTGCTTCTTCGGCCATAACCAGCATCTTCAAGTTTGGGAATTGAGATGTCTTTCCGCTGGCCGTCGTAGGTTATATGCAAATGTCCCTTATACATCCCCTCTTTTATCACTGATTCTGGGTCCACCTCAAAGACCTCGGACATTATACGTCGCATCATGGCGGGAGTCGTGGCTCCTCCGCAGTTGAGGCCGATCATTAACACGTTATCCAGATTCACCTGCTTTCGCTTAGCTTGCTCGTAGACTCCCATCACGTCGCAGCCTTTAAGAGCAGCTGCTATCTTCAAATCCTTCGCAGCGTTCAGATATTTTCCAAAAAACTTGGAAAGCAGAAGCGTGCCCCCATAAACGGCTCCAGCAGTTTCTATAACCTCATCGGGATCCGTGATCAGGATCGGCCTGGCATCGAATATGTCTGCCCCTTTCTTTACCCCAAGCACTGCATCCACCATGCCATCAGCGAGGGCAAACCTCAACATGGCGGTGACCGCACCTCCCGATTCGCCTTCTTCTCTAATCAGATCATCGGCAGCCCAGGCAAGCATTAGATCTCCCTTAGAGTTCATCCCGTCACCCATATTGTTCCCCCTGAAGCTACGGAACATCGATCAATTCAATCATCTTGGAGGTTGCATCATCGTCTCAGTCGCATAAGCATATGTAATTGATATCTAATGACATAATCGGATATTTAAGACCAATCGTAATTTACTCAATAAATATTCTCCTTCGAGACTACAGAGATGGATTTGAACTTTCAGAGAGCGGTATTAGCTATCACGGGAGATGGACTTGATGATTTTATCGAAGAATCGGCAATAGAATGCAATCTAAAAAAACATAATGGTAGAATAAAAAATATATTAAAATTCAGAAGACATCATCCATCGGAAAGTAACATGATCATAGCAGGGCTGAAAGGAAAATCCTTAGAATAATTTACAAAGGTTCCCATGATCAATCACCTGATATAATCGAGGAACCAGGCGTAACTAGCTGGATATTGAGGGACGAAGACGCAGAATTCATAATGTTAGAAACACCTAATGGCATGACGGAATATATGATGAAGGCTGCCATTATCAGAATTGTGCCAAGGAAATAGAATAATACGGGAGACCGATCATTCAACTCCCTGCTCGGCCAGATACGCACGGGCCTTCTCTGGATCGCAAGCCAGCTCATTGATTCGCTGCTCAGACATCTCCCAGACCATATCATCCGTCTCGGCCTCTTCATCTCTCTTCTGCCACCAGGATAGGCAGGCCTCCGCTGCCAGCCCGCAGGCGTCTTCATCCGTCAGATGGAGAGAGGCACAGAACGCCTCGCCCACGCATGCGCCCACCGGTGCTCTAGTACAACGATCACAAGTCATATCGGCTCCTCATTTTCGATTTTCTGCTATTCCCTAGTCTCAGGCTTGTATCTGCCCAGTCCATGACGCTGAATGGACACGAAAAGAACATTGGAGTCAGATGGTCACCCAACCATATAAACGTATTACCTCAGCGTGATCGGATCTCGTCGATCACATCTCGTCCGTCCTATCTCTCCCGCACGCACTGAGGCTGACGCCCTGGTTTCCTGCTGGCCCTTCTGTCTTGCTCCCTTCAAATTCGCTCACGTCGTGGAAAAATACAAAGTCGAATCAGGCCGCAGCAGGAGATGGTTCAACCGAGATCCTATCACAGAAGGCTTTTATCTGCTCTTTGCTCATACTGTTTTTGGGTATTATGAGGACGCGATATCCGTCATTCTCCAGCCGGTTGGTCATATCCAGGAACATGCTCATTGCTTCTTTGGTCTGCCTGCTCATATCCGGCATCTTCAGAACGACTACCCTTACCGAAGGAATAACGGCATCCACGACATAGCCCCATCTTGTCGGGCGGTGCATCAATACCACAACACCTCTTTGTACCAGCTCAGAGATTATGTCGTCAAACTTCTCCCTCTCCGGGACTTTGAATTGCCTCATTTCGTATTCCTTCGTTCATCGAATTTCATTCAACTCATGAAATACAAATTATAATTACCCTTGCCATCATTTTTAATCCATCATTTCTAATCTATCATTATTAATCTAGCGGCAGTAATTGCGCGCTACGGCTGCTAATAAGACCAAGCAGTCTTTCGTAATCTCCGACTGGAAAGCGAATCGATATCGACAATCCTATTTTACATGGTTCGGAAGCGTTCAATTCTTGCGTGCCTTTCTCTTCATCCAAAAATTCTCTGGCATCATGAGGATGCGCGGAATATTGCCAGCCACCATTCACACCCATTATTCTGGAGTATAGCCAATCATCGGCACCGGGGCTATTTACGGGATCAAGGCCGGATATTATGCGGGTTAAAAATGCTTCAACATCTTCCGTCGAGATGAACTCAATCCATACGATGTCTGGCTTATTTTCTTGACAGGAATTGCAGGTGGTAATTCCCAAATCCCAGATGGCTTTGAGCAGAGGAGCAATTCCTTCGTCCACCTCGATCGCCCGGTTTGATGAGGGATCATAGATTGCGGTCTGCCTGTGCATAATCAATTCCTATTGCTCCCTTCAAGCCCTGCAAAAGTCTCAGCTTTTTTGATGGCCTCTGAAACGGTCCGCCTAGACCGGCGCATGATTTGCCTGCATAACGCCCTTCTCTCAACTATGGGGTCCATGATTCCGTCATATCTTGCCAGGATTTTAATATTTTATTCATTATATCTTCCACTATTTTCCAATCTTACGTCCTCGACAATTCCGCCTGCCACCCAAGCGGATCAGCTTTCCAAGAGCCGCAGAACCTGCGAGGAGCTAAAAATTTGCAGGGCAGGAGGTGCCCCGCATGCCTGTTCCGCCGTTGCGGATGCAGTCTGGTAAAAACAGATCGATTGAGTAATAATCAAATCGGTTAATATCTTCTGGGTGACCTGGCAGGCCTATGCTTCTGATAGCACTCGCTACAGTAAACCGGCCTTGTTCCGTCGGGCTTGAAGGGAACCTGGGTCTGCTTGCCGCATTCCGAACATGTTACATCTGTCATTTCTCTTGGACCGCGGTTGAAGCCGCCTCGGCTGCTACCGCTGTTCTCATATTTTCTTTCAAACATTTAATTCACTTACCTTTTGTATCGATTCAAAGAATCGAATTTTGCTACAAAAAACATCTCAACAAATCTCTTTGAATCGACGCAAATGCAGCAGGCTATAAATGACGCTCTGGATGATATACCTGTTGGTCAAAATGCAGAGAATTCTATCTGCATCTTCCTTTGCTGCCATGACAATGGTAAGCAAAGAGAGCAGCTGTCCAATAGTTTTCTGCGATCTTAGTATGGCCGCATGACCACCACACCCACCCATCTAGTCTCGCCGGTTTTGATCGCCACCTTGGGCCACCTTCAAGCCTAGGTCGCTTTTTCGGCAGCTCTGGTTTGTGCTTTCTTACCTATTTTACTCAAGCTGAGCCGCTCTGCGAATTCGCCATCAAGAACAACTACGGATTGAGCTTAGCAACCACAGTCATTCATTTCTTGTCCATAAATGCATAGTTTGCTAGATGAATCACGGATTTGCCACTGATCTCGATAGTTTTTAATTCTTTTATGTTGAAGCATGGATCAAAGAGGTCTCTCAACTCCTCTTCAGATGAAAGGTATAAAACGGTTCCTATTCGAGTTTTTACGTATTTTCCAAAACCTCCAAACTGAGGATCTTTTTCATTGAAACAAACAGAAAGGTATTTCCCCTTGTGATTTAGTATTCCATAAACATTTTTGACATATTTCTTCCTTTCCTCGGGAAATATATGGTGCAACATCTCCCAGTCGTATGCAAAATCGAAAGTCTCTTTTACTTCATGCAAATCACCGAGAACATCGGCAACAAGAAAATTGATCTTGATACCTTTCTTCTTCGCATTTTCCTTGGCCATCGTTATGGCAGTGGGGGAAATATCAACTCCCGTGACGTCGAATCCCATACCGGCAAGGTAAATAGCGTAATTGCCTGCGCCACAACCTAAATCAATAGTTTTGCACGGTTTTACTTTTCCACTCTCTACCAATTCAATTAAGGCATTTGGGGGAGACTCGATGTTCCAAGGAATATCCTTTGGATTCATATTTCTGTAAATTTCATCCAGTTCGATCTGATTAGTATTATCCATAAGAAACCTTCCAAGCATTATTCTACGTACAATGATAAATAAGTTGACCGGAAAACAATAATGAAAAATGATAGTATCATAGAAAGTGTGAATAAAGATACAAAGACTGCAGAGCGACTTTCTGACAGCCACGTGATAGATTCCTGTTGGAGCTCTCCAGCAGAGAAGGCAAACTTTCTAGGCAGAGATCTGACAAAGCGCGCCAGGCTGAAGCAGGAGGAGCTGGATAAGAATACGGATGCTAATAGAGAGTTCGGTCACAGAAAGTAGAGGTGATCTTGAATTAAGATCATCTCTACCAGCACAATTTACCAATCCCACCAGTAATCTCTAAAGTAAGGGTATGGATACCAGTGATAAACGTGCGGGTAATAGTAATAATATGAATATAAGTGCGGATGATAGGTTTTCCCTTGATAGCTGTAATAGGAAAAAGGATCGTATCCCCAGCCCGGTGGATTGCCACCTACCCACGGTTCACCAATACCGTGCTCGAATAACCTCTCTGCTGCCGCTTCTCCTGGTCTCATTTCCACTCCATTCTCTACATCCAATGCAACGGCAAACCCTATCAACGCCGTGATGATGATAACAGATATCAAAATCCTATTCATTCCTGCTCGATCTCCTCTTTTATCGCGCTGCTCTACCAACTATGTGCATTACAAGGATATGACTCTATCTTTCATGTGGGATCAATATTGGTTCCATCCCGAGTTGATTCTATGGTAAAAGAGTTGGGAGAATCTTATCCTGAGATTCTCCCGGCTATGTAATCTTCAGTTATGCGATTCTACAGATTCAGACTTCAGGCCAGTATATCCCTGATCCCAGGAACCATTCGTCGTTTACCTTCATCACATAATCCAGCTTGAGCCTGGAGGTCATATTCTCTGCAGGGTCTTTGTAAACGACGTAAGCGAATCCGCTACCGCTCTTTGCCACATCCGATATCTCTTGGATCAAGTAAACGCCGTTGGGATCTTGAAGATCAATACGATTGGTCCCAATCTGCTCGGACTCGAATGGCAAAGCCAGAGTGTTTCCTTTGAAATCATAGGCGTAAATATAGCGGTCTGCGCTGACGAATTTTCCATTTTTATCGTTAAAGGCTTTCAGAGCAGTCTCTTTAGTGTTGTTCAAAGCAAAGTCTCTGGCGCTCTCTACAAAGGCTGTTAGATCTTTCCTGGCATTCTCGCTGAAGATAGGAGCTAGACCCGGCAGATACACGCCCGATGACAACCACAATCTTTCATCCACTTTAAGATCATAGAATAGCTTGAGCTCCATGGCGTTAGATTGAGCGGGGTTGGGCCGGATGGCGTATGAGAATCCGCCTCCCGTTCTTTCCAAATCATTCATGATCCTGACAAAAGCAACGCCATTGGGATCAGTATCATTGAACTGATTTTGATCTACCATTTCCGGCTCATAAGGATGAGTTAAAAGGGTTCCGTTGATGTCGTGGGCGTTTATAAAAAGCTCTCCTTTGGTGAACTTTCCTTTAGGATCGCCGAAGACCTGAAGAGCCTTATCCTTGCCTTCCGCCAAGACGAAATCTTTGGCTTCATTTACAAAGCCAATTAGCTTTTCTCGGGCTTCCGGTTTTAGTATGTATGAGTTGCTATCGTTCCCATTTGCCGTTGCCCAGCCAACTAATGGTGCTCCCAGAAGGGCAACTGCAAAAGCCGCTGCTAAAATAGCTCTAATACTTCCCATACGTAACCTCTCCCTCCAATAGTCTTAACGATTTGGTTTCTGAATTCAATCTATTTTAAATATGCTAAGGCCAAGGAGCTGAATATACGGGCTGATTCTATCTTCCATGAGTTGCGTTAACCTGTAGACCTACCATTCATTTTTAGGCACTTTCAAAGCCAGGTCGTGCACCCAATAATTGAAAGCTCGATTCAAAACCAATATTTAATGTGATGAAATCTCATAGCTATAACGTTAGGGCAAAAAATCACGGTTTTCAAGTGAAGCAGATGCACGACCCATCATTCTTCTAAAGTTTTCCAATAATAGCACGTGAATGTATCTCGATGTCAAATCGAAGCGCAAAAAAGTTAGCGGCCTGCCTTACTGACGAGCTTCTATGAGTCCGGACTTTGGAATGCAAAAATTTTTATGACAGAATCTGTTATAGTAGTCGAAATGGTGGTTCGTTATGAATGCAAAACAGGCATTTGTTGTAACGGTTCTGCTGGTAGCCGCTATCGGGCTATCGGCAGCCGAAATACCCAATCTCGTAGGGAATTGGACTGGCTCTATTAAAGGATACAGTAAGGGTATAGGCTATATGGATGTAAATAAGCCAGGCAATTTAACTATGATAATTTCCGAGCAGAGAGGACAGGCATTTATCGGCAATTTCAGCTTAAATTTGAGCTTACCTCAAACTGGCTTAATGCAGGAGACGGAGGGTTTCTCAGGTGTAATTGGTTCGGATAACAAGACGCTCTACTTCGCGGAATATGATAAGGGATATGATATAGGCACCATCATCTCAAATGATACTATCGAAGCGGTATACATCGAAGATGGAAATGCAGAGAAGGCCGGGGCATACATCACCATCTACCATCGGATGAAATAGCGAAAATTTTATCATCGATCTTTTTTTGGTTAATATATTCGAAATGGATATGAGACTATTCGACCCGCTGTACTTCACCAATCTATCTTTGATGCCGAAGTAGATGCCCCCCCATAGCCTTGTCGAACGAACCAAAGGCTAGAAGCCGAATTGGTTAATTCAATATGGCTTTTTATACAAAATGATTCAACGCGAGAAATTCTCCGCGAGCCAACCTGCGCGCGAGCGGTGCAGGGCCGGGAGAGCGTGGACGGGTGATGGCACGGCTCCGACGTATATTTGCCCTGAGCAGTTGTGAGCAGCTAGGATTTCCTGATAGTCCTTCGATTCTTTTCACTTGAGGTTATCGCCCGTCCAATCATCCTTAGCTTGCCCTCAAAAGATCTTCTGGTGTTCGCCTGCCTCGATCAGTCCTGTCAAAGTGCTTATCCAGGCTGACAATGATGAGGTTATACTTCTCTGCTACTGCATATTGATAGGCGTCGTCGTAATCCAGATTAAATCGCCTAGAGTTTTTAGAAACCTTTTCCATGTCCTCAGCACCCAAGCGCATAATTCCGATCCCGCCGTTTATCAGCAAGTCCTCCACAACTCTCGAAAATATGTCCTGCATCTTTCGTCTAAACAGAGCGATGCCTAAGGAGTAGAGAGAAAAATCCGAGATCTTAAGGCTCTGCCGGGGAGTCTGGCGAAGGAAGACTTCAACCTCCGCATATCGTTGTCGTTTCAAAAGTAGTTCAAGGAATATGTTAGTGTCAAGAAGATACATCTTCCTCGTCGTCCCACCAATCAAGAATCTTGTGCTGGAGCTCTACGGATGAATATTGATCACTCATATCCTGCAACGCTCCAATCCAATCAAGCTTCAAATCCCCTTTAGGCTTTCTGGTTCGCTTCTCGATCAGGAAGCTAATAAAGTCCTCTGCCTCTTGATGAAACTCAGGTGGAAGCTCTCTTATCAGTTCTTCAAGGGTCATCTCAATTTCCTTTTCTTCATTTGTTGTTTTACTTTGTAGATCAACTTGACGGAAGAATTATTTGACAAATCTGTTCGCAATGCTGAAAGATAAGGATTTGCCACAAAAGAAAAAGTGAAACTCTCCGATAAACACATACTGCATCCTTTTCATGTACGGCCGCCTGCGCGCGAGCGGATGCAGGGCCGGGAGAGCGTGGACGGGTGGGCGGTGCGGCTCCGGCGCTTGCATGCCCGTCCGGGCGGCCAAGTGCCCACGGGTAGCGGTGTGGCCAAGAAGCTTCTCCAATTTTTCCGAAACTGCCTTATGCTTCCTCGGGCAGATCGCTCAAAAGTAGTAACGTCAGATGTTGGAGCCCACGAAGATTGGGCGTTCCATATTTTCTTTGCCTCAAGGGGATTGATCATCGAGCTCTCAATGCAGCCTTTCAATTCTTTATTGAAATGAGCTAGGGCAATTATGGGCTTGATCACTACTCTCCCTTCTTCGAGTCCGACTTCCACTTCATCCCCCGCCTTCAAACCTGCTTCTTGTATGATGCTATATAGGAATCGAGAGCTCGCCTCATTCGAGTTTCGCTTTTATCAACTAAAATCCTATGGGCGTCAACTTAAATAAATCCCTCTGAAAAACCGCTGCCACATAAAAGTACGATCTCCTGAATTTCAAATGGAGATCCTCGGCCCGGCCAGCCAGCGGGCCTGACTCCATGCATGGTGACCTACTACCCCCGATATTTGGCTGGCAATCATTATTAGGAGGAGGAGAAAGCCGATTTGCATAGGAGGGATCAGAAATGGCTGTCGGCTTTCACCACAACAGATATAGACAATTGCCGAAATAAATAAGTTTGGATTATGTGAAGGCCATGTAACCTAGGGCAGGATAAACGAAAACGATCAAGATTTAAATAGCAAGGTTACAGCTTTTATAAACATCTTCGGGAATTACGTCATACCCCTCTTCGTGCCGTCCCCGAAAACCACCCTAAGACTCATGATGCCATGGGGTCTTCTCCGGGGCCTTCCCATGCACGCCCGCCTGCGCGCGGGCGCGGGACCGGGAGAGCGGGGGGAGGCGAGACCAGGGGCGGGAGGAGCGAGTATTCGCCATTGGCAGTTATGAGCAGCTTGACCATCAACTTTACCGCCAAGATTAGATGCAAAATAAGAACTCTTTTAAGATCAGGATCACCATCATAGCAGTCCGATCCGGGCAAGGCGCTTCCTGCTGTCATCTTTGTTTCCATCAACCTCAATCTTTATCGATCTTGAAGCTAGGATCTTCTTGAATTCTTCCAGACTCAAAGCAGCAATATCCGCAGCCTTCCACAAGGTAACCTTGCCATGGCGGTACAGGTCCACTGCGATCTCAATCCTGAGGCCGGGCTTAAGAGTAAGAAGGGCTCTAATCGCATCCGAGATTACGTCGTCCTTCGACCTGTAAATATCGGTACGCAAAAGAGCATTCAGCTCCTCTTCAACAGATGCCATTATATCATTATCAAAAAGGTCCGACTTATTTAATCCTTCCTGCCTGAGCTTTATATCGGATGGCGGAGCGACGAGGAGCTAGGGGCTGAAGATCCGAAATGGTAAGTTCGGTGTTGTGCATCAATCCTAGATGAAGTCATGCGGCATCCACTTCCAGGCACGCTCGCCTGCGCGCGCGGGCGCGGGGCCGGGAAAGCGCGGACACGGCGGGCGGGAGAAGCGCGGTCTTCGACTGGAAGGAAGGCGCTGACTGCAAGATGGTGACGGGCTTGCAATGGCGGGAAAGTGATGCGGAAAGGATTTTTAGGCAAGGATAGTTCAGGGCTGGAGACTTGGAAGGATAGAAGATCTGAAAGCGATTATTCCTACTTTTCCTCAGTCAAATCACTATCCATTTTCGATTATTTTTTTGATTGGAAAAAATATATCTTGAGGAATACATTTAATTTTTTTCATTATGTCCGGCTGACTTTTCAATATTTCTCTTTTCGCATATAAAATAAGAATCGCTAAATTATCATAGCTATTAAAATACCGACCAACTGATCCATAACTAATTTCGTAGAGAACTCTTTCAAGATATCCCGAATAAACTTGCAAAAGTATAGTTGGTCCAAAAATCTCTGCATCGTTTAGTACTTTATCAAGCTCGATGATTGTTCTTATACCTGTTAAATAAGCAACACAGATAATACTTCTTCCCGTTCCTACATCTTTGGTTACATCTACATACATTGTTATATGACTCGGGATACTGTCATGTATTAATCTCGAAATAATTTGATTGGATATATTCATCCACTTCATATCTATATTTGTTAATTTTAAGTATGCGTTTAATGAAACCAAATTTAATTCGTTACTTGGGATTAAGGTTCTTACTTCATCCAAACTTCTAAATTCCACATTGTGCAACATTCCCGATTTGACTTCATCTAATATTTCCACATTTTTTCCCGCGGTCGGCTGACATGAAACGGTCTTCTCAGGCATTTCGATAACACTCGTACTATTTTGAGGGGTTTCGATTTTTTGCGGGGATGGAGGTATCGGAAGACCGCTTTCGATATAACCAATCGTAAATGCTGCTGCTGTGGCTGCAGCAAAAGTCTTACACTTGTCACGTTCTTGTGCTCCGCTTAGTTCTTCTTTTCGGACATCCCTCTTTTCCTTCTCAAAGAGTTCTCGCGGAATATCCGAAATTCCACGAATCATCATAAAACCAACTGGTTCTTTTTTGGCTTGAGCGTTTTCAATCGCAGTACTTACTCCAGCGCCTTCCATCTCCACAGCTCTAATATTAGGCCAATTTTTCAGAACCTTCATAAAAAATTCGTTATTTGGGTTATCAACAACCTTGTCGCCTGAGGCAACCTCGCCCGTAATGACTCTTGCCTTGCGTTTACCATTAGGTACGGTGATAATATTTTCTAGCCACTTTGTGTTAAGTGAGTACGCAACGGCACCATTTAACAGGCCTAGGTCCGTTTTGTAAGACCAATTATTTCGAGGTATAAACTTCTTTCCTAATTTTCCGTATTCATAGCCGTAAATAGTATCTGCTATAACAACGTCGCCTATCTTAAGGTCGTGTCTCAATTTAACTGACAGGAATCCTGAAACACAGCAATTCATATAGAG
>CAZPUO010000009.1:0-22580 GCA_964589745.1 uncultured Methanotrichaceae archaeon | reverse complement strand
TGCGAGGTGAACTTTTGTTTTTAGTAGGTGAGGCTCTCATCGGGAAAGAGCCTGAGATAGCTCATATCGACCTGCTCATCGGGGAGAAGGAGGGGCCTGTGGGAACGGCCTTTGCCTCGGGACTTACACAGCTCTCAGCAGGACACACACCCCTTTTGGGGGTTATTCGGCCGAACCTGCCTCCCAAGCCTTCTACTCTCATCGTGCCCAAAGTGACCGTGAAGAACATGGAGCAAGCAGCACAGATATTCGGACCGGCGCAGATGGCTGTGGCCAAAGCGGTAGCGGATGCTGTGGCAGAGGGGATAATTCCCAAGGAGAAGGCGGAAGATCTGGTAGTAATAGTATCCGTCTTCATCCATCCGCAGGCCAAGGACTATGATGCCATCTACCGCTACAACTACGGTGCGACGAAGCTGGCGCTGCAGCGCGCGATGGAAGGCTTCCCTGACGTGGATTTGGTGCAATACGAGAAAGACCGCTCCACGCACCCGATCATGGGCTTTCGTGTCACCAGGCTGTGGGATCCGCCTTACTTGCAGGTGGCCTTCGACCTGGTGGACATGGCCGAGGTTCGTCGGGTGCTGGCGGCCCTGCCTGAGAGCGACCACATCCTGATCGAGGTCGGGACGCCTCTGGTAAAGATGCTTGGCATAAGTGTGGTCAAGGAAGTCCGCGCGGTGCGCCCAGGCGCCTTCGTAATTCTGGATCTGAAGACGCTGGACACAGGCAACCTGGAGGTGCGCCTGGCTGCAGACTCCACTGCCGACGCAGTGGTGATATCAGGGCTTGCGCCGAAGAAGACCCTGGAGCTGGCCATTAGCGAGGCCCGCAAGACCGGCATCTACTCTGTGATCGATATGCTCAATGTAGCCGATCCGTTAGCGGTTCTAAAAGGCCTTGCCGTCCTGCCGGATGTGGTGGAGCTGCACCGCGCCATCGACATGGAGAAGAGCACTCATGTCTGGAATAACATTGCTGAGATCAAGGCGCTTGCGAAGGGGGGCCGAAGGCTGCTGGTGGCGGTGGCGGGTGGCATTCGCGTGGATACGGAGCGCGAGGCGCTAGCGGCGGGCGCGGATATCCTCGTAGTCGGCCGGGCCATCACCAGATCCAAAGACATTCGCGACATGGCCGAGCAGTTCCTGTCAGGCCTGAAGCAGACGGAGATCGATCAGTACAGGATCATGACGGATTTCTAAAGCGCATCGATGATCCTTCTTTTTCTCTTTTTATTACTATTATTAGGCAGCTGCAGTGCCGTCGATGTGCAGGTAGGCCCGGAGGATATTCCTGCGGGTGTGGTGATCTTGGTAGTGGACGGCCTTGGTGCGAGCTATGTTTATCCTGAACACGCCGCCTACGCGCTCGACGGCACGCCGCTCGGCGAAGCTGTCCTCTTCAACCTCACGGGCGCCAAGGTTGTGGATGTCAGGGTCCCCGTTCCCGAGACCACGAAGAGCCACAGCGTTCTCATCACTGGCTCCTCAGGCACCAGTCCGGAAGCTCTGGGCGCGACCATCTTTGATGCTGCTCGCGAAAACGGCTATCTCTGCCTTGCCGTGCTGGAGCGTGGAGACTCGATGGAGGTGCTGCAAAAGCAAGATGCCGTCTTGTATTTGGGCAACAACGCTCTGCACGGTGCAGAACCCACTCCCGGATTCAGAGAGGGTGTACCGCAGGGCTTGCGTTCCCTCTTTCAGGAGTGGCGCGACAAGTTCGCAGATTATACTGCTCTTCAGGGCCTGTCTGGCTACAAGGGATACAATCGCTGGGGGCTTGATGCAGCGGCCGATATTGTCGAGCACCTGGCGGGCCGGCGATTTCTGATGCTTGTGAATGTTGGCGCCGTGGACAGCGCTGGCCAGAATCTGGGCATAGAGGGCTATCTAGAGACCGTTGCAGCTCTGGACGCGCCGCTGGGGAAGCTCGCCGAAGCCTGCCGAAAGAACGGCGTCCTCCTGGTAGTAACGGCCGACCACGGAATGGCGTTTCCCGCTCTGCGAGGCAAGGGTGGCCACTCTGCAATCAAATATGCTGGCCGACTGGAGAGCCTGCGTGTTCCGCTGCTCCTTCAGGGGCCCGGCGTGGAGGAGCTGAACCTGGGAGGCCAGTGGTCAGAGGTGGATATAGCGCCTACGGTGCTGGATCTCCTGGGCATCTCCAAGAATCTGTCATCCGAGGGCCGGGTACTGCCCATAAAGGCGAGCTACAGTCTGCAGGTCCTCGGCGCGCCTGGTTCGGTCTCGCTCTACAGGGACGGAAAGCCGCTGGCGAACGCCTCCGGGGGCCGCGAGTACAGCTTCCGTGGCCTGGCGCGGGGCCTTTACACCCTTGAATCGGGCGAAAAGTCCTTTCAGGTCCTGGTGAACGGCGATCGGTTGCTGGACCTGGCCGGCAAGGGCGCGAGTGCAGGGGATTTCAGGAAGATCTTGGGCTTGATCCTCATCTTGGGCATAAATCTGACTGGAATTGTTCTCATCTTCAGGATTTTGAGAAAAGTATGAATCCGCTGATCAGTGAGAACCCGGCTTGAGATGAAGTAAAAAGATCGGCTCCGATGGGGATAGAGCCGACCGTGGGAAAAAATAGTCCGCGAGGCTACAGTGCCTTGCCGTCAGTCTCTCCCGTTCTGATCCTGATGGTCTTCTCCACTGGCAGGACGAAGATCTTGCCGTCGCCTATGCTGCCGGTGTAGGCGCTCTTCTGGATAATTCCAACCACCTCGTTCTCCTTTTCATCGGGAACCACCACCTCGATCTTGACCTTGGGGAGCATGTCCACAACGTATTCTTCTCCTCGCCAGATCTGCTTGATGCCCTTCTGGCGACCTCTCCCTTTCACCTCCAGAGAGGTCAGGCTGGTGTAGCCTGTATCCTCCAGAGCTCTCTTCACATCTTCCATTTTGGAAGGTCGTATTATGGCCTGTATCATTTTCATTGGCCCACCTCTCTGTTCGGCATGCTCGGGCATTCGGGAATCGATTCGCCTACATAACCCAGGGTGCCCATCTCCGGCACATCCAGGCCGCACAGCTCTACCTTTGGTTCTACGCGCATCGCGGTCACCAGACTGATCAGCTTATAAACCGCAAGAGCGAGCAGGCCTACTACTACTATGTTCGTGATTACACCGATGCATTCCGCCGCTAACTGCCCGGCATTTCCGTAGAACAATCCGGTCACAGTTCCCGGAACGCCGTTCCAACCATCTCCATAGGTTCCGTCAGCGAAGAGCCCGAGGGCGATACAGCTCCAAGCACCATTGACCATGTGTACTGATATTGCACCCACTGGATCGTCGATCTTCATCTTTCTCTCCCAGAAGTAGACCGATTCGACCACCAGGACGCCTGAGACCAGCCCAATGATTGCGGCTGACGTTGCGTTGATGAAGGCGCAGGGTGCCGTTATGGCTACTAATCCGGCTAACATACCGTTGGCCATCATGCTGGGATCGGGTTTCTTGGTCTTCATGGCCCACATCCAGGCGGTCGCTGCAACCGCACCAGTCGCCGAGGCAAGCATGGTGTTCACGGCCACTATAGCAATGCGGTAGTCTGTAGCGGCCAGGCTGGAGCCGGGGTTGAATCCGAACCATCCAAAGGCCAGGATGAATGTTCCGATAAGCGCCATGGGGATGTTGTGGCCAGGTATTGCATTGACGCTGCCATCTTTGTTATATTTGCCGATGCGGGGGCCAATCAGCCAGGCCCCAACTAAGCCCATGACTCCTCCCGTCATATGAACGACCGAGGAGCCTGCAAAGTCCACGTGGCCATGTCCCAGACCGAAGTTAACGCCCAGCTGAGCCAGCCAGCCGCCCCCCCAGACCCAGTTTCCGAAGATCGGATAGATCAGGGCTCCCACGAAGAAGCCGAAGATACAGAAGGATATGAACCTCCAGCGTTCAGCCAGCGCGCCTGTGGGAATAGTGGCTGCCGTATCCATGAAGACCATTTGGAATAGGAATAATGTAAAAACCGCTACATCGTAGACGCTTATAAGGAAGAATCCCTTGGTTCCAAAAATCCCAAAGTTATGGCCGAGCAAATTGATGGTGAACTCCTGGTTGAGCCCGGCAAATCCACCCATGGTTGCAATAGGACCCATGCCGCCGAACATAATGGCGAATCCCGTTACGAAGAACCCCAACATGCCAAGAGGATAGACCAGGAAGTTCATGGACATGGTATGAGCCACATTCTTGGCCCGACAAAGGCCGGTCTCAACCATGGCAAATCCTGCCTGCATAAACATGACGAGGAATCCCGCGATCAACGTCCACATTATGTTAATAGCCACTTTGTTATGTCCTACTGTGTTCGCCAGCTCTGCCGCAGTAGGCTGTCCAGGGACGACTGCCGGAACATCAAATGCATTGCCCGTACTTGTGCCGCTTGGATCTGGCTCCCGTTCCCCTAAACCTGCGAACGAGACTGCTAATAGAGCTACAAGGATACATAATCCCAATCGGTTGAGCGTTCTACGTAACATTGTTGTACCTTCCTTAGAACTCCTAGCCTCGTACCCCTTCAACATATTGTATATAAAGCTAGTTAAAAACTATTCATAATTTTTATGATTAGTTCATTTTATTGATGAAAAGCAATCATATTTTGTATGAATGCGTCAAATTGCACTGGAAAATGTTCTCTAACAAATGTTCAAGCTCCACGAGAAGGAATTTCCAGAGGGATCGCTCGTTATGATCTTTTCATATAGATTATGAATTGAGCATATCTTTTCCTAAATATGCTTATAAATTAAGCTTTAATCTTAACAACTGGTGGTAACATGCGTGCAATCTGGCCATTACTATTATTAGCCGTGCTGATAGGTACAGCGTCTGCAGACGAGGGAACGATGAATCCTGCAGACAATGCCTGGGTTCTGATCAGCGCCGCGTTGGTCCTAATCATGATTCCTGGAGTCGGCCTCTTTTACGGAGGAATGGTGCGCAAGAAGAACGCCATCTCCACGATAATATTCAGCTTTGCTATCATGGGCATAATTAGCTTGCAGTGGATTCTTTTCGGCTATACCCTGGCCTTCGGAAAAGACGTCTCCGGCGTCATAGGCGGTCTGGACTTTTTGGGCTTGAATGGAGTGGGCATGACCGTGAAGGAGGGTCTCTCCATTCCGGCCTTAACCTTCATGATTTTCCAGGCCATGTTCGCCATCATCACTGTGTCTCTGATTACAGGAAGCTACGTGGAGCGCATCAAGTTCAGCTCTTTCCTGGTCTTCTCTCTCGCCTGGGCTACTCTGGTCTATGATCCCATCGCCCACTGGGTCTGGGGAGGCGGCTGGCTGGCTCAGATGGGCGTCCTGGACTTTGCGGGAGGCATTGTGGTGCACATCAGCGCCGGGGTGTCTGCGCTGGCAATTGCCATGGTTATCGGTATGAGGAAGGGCTTTGGTACCGACCCCATGGAGCCGCACAACATTCCCACCACGGTAATAGGAGCAGCCCTCCTCTGGTTCGGCTGGTTTGGGTTCAACGCCGGCTCAGCGCTAGCCGCGAACGGCGTGGCTGCTAACGCCTTTGTTACTACTAATACATCAGCCGCAGCTGCGGCCACAACCTGGATGCTCCTCTCCTGGAGGCAGAGGGCTCCTTCGGCTCTGGGCATTGTAACAGGCGCGGTCGCGGGCCTGGCCGCCATCACGCCCGCAGCCGGTTTCGTTACACCGTTGGCGGCAATACCTATCGGCATTGTCGCGGCCCTGGCCGGTTACTATGCCATCCTGCTCATTCGCGGCAGCAAGAAGGTTGACGATTCGCTGGACGTTTTAGCATGCCACGGCATCGGCAGCACCTGGGGCGTTCTGGCTACAGGCATATTTGCCTCCATCGGGGCGGCCGGGCTTCTGGCAGGAAATCCAGGACAGGTGGGAATTCAAGCGGTAGCCATCGCAGCTACCTGGATATACTCCTTCGCTGTCACCTTCGGTTTGGCAAAGGTAATTGACGCCTTCATGGGCCTCAGAGTCAGAGATGAAGAGGAGGCTGTGGGTCTGGATCTCAGCCAGCATGGAGAAGGCGCTTATCTGTGAGGTCATGAGGATGAAGAAGATTGAAGCAATAGTTCGGCCCGAGAAGCTCCACCTGCTCCGAGAGAAGCTGGACCAGAAGGGCTTCTCCGGGATGACGGCCACGGAAGTTAAAGGCCGGGGCAGGCAGAAGGGCATCGCCTTGCAGTGGCGCGCCGGAGACTACAGGGTGGAGTTTCTGCCGAAGATGAAGCTGGAGCTGGTGGTGGAAGACGCTGACGCGGAGGTGGTCATCGACCTGATCTGCGATGTGGCGCAAACGGGCGAAGCCGGAGACGGCAAGATCTTCGTGTACCAGGTGGAGGATGTGGTGCGTGTTCGGACCAAGGAACGGGGATGCGGCGCGGTTTAGCGCTTATCCCCCACTCTTTTTTCTAAGCCTCTTCTCCTTACGATCAATTACACTACATGGATTCTGCAATTATTGATTTTATTATTAATATCTAATCAGTATCATGAAGCTTATCAAAGTCAGAAGATCCTAACAACAATGCAATTTTACGCAATATTGGGAAAATTTCTTAAAAACTTTTTTAAGTATGCGACCCGCACTCCCGAAAACGAGAAAAATTGTTCATCTATGAACGAATATGAACCTTTCATAGCTTTTACGAATTTATATCAAATACTCTTTTAAATACCCGATGTCAGGAGTCTTTCAGCAAAGCTCTGACCGGATTTCTTTCCATAGATCCGGCAGTTGCCACAAAAATTATACATGTTTCGATTCACGTAGAACTGAGGGTGAAGTAATTGGTGCTCAACAGTGGTGACACAGCATGGGTCCTGGCGGCGACGGCATTGGTGATGCTAATGTCGCCGGGTGTTGGCTTCTTTTACGGCGGCCTGGTAAGGAGCAAGACCGTCGTCTCGATGATAGGTTTATCATTTCTGGCCTTTGCCCTGGCTAGCATTCAGTGGGTGCTCTTCGGCTACAGCCTGGCCTTCGGTTCGGATATTTCCGGCTTCGTGGGAGGCTTGAGCTTCTTCGGGTTGAGCGGTGTAGGCCTGGGCGAGGCCCCACTGGCAAACAACATTCCACATCTGATTTACATGGCCTTTCAGCTCGTATTCGCCGCAGTGACGCTGGCCATTCTGACCTCCTGCTTTGCGGAAAGGGTCAAGCTGAGTTCTTTCATAGTTCTGGGGCTGCTCTGGACCACACTGGTCTATGATCCGTTGGCTCACTGGGTTTGGGCAGGCGGCTGGACCGCACAGCTGGGAGCAATAGATTTTGCAGGGGGAACTGTGGTGCATATCAGCTCCGGGTTCTCCGCATTGGCTATCGCCCTGGTAATCGGCAAGAGGATGGGCTTTGGTTCCTACGTCATGGAGCCCCACAACATTCCCATGGCCATGATCGGTGCGGCTATGCTCTGGTTCGGATGGTTTGGGTTCAACTCCGGCTCAGCCTTGGCAGCCAATGGCCTGGCAGCCAGCGCCTTCGTGGTGACCAACACAGCAGCAGCGGCCGGAGCTCTCGCATGGCTTGCGGCAAGCTGGGTTAAAGGCAAGCCGAGCGCCCTGGGAATGGTCAGCGGTGCCATAGCCGGATTGGTTGCTATCACTCCTGCCTCAGGTTACGTGGATAGCATGTCTGCCATTGCCATAGGAGCAGTAGCTGGAATCCTCTGCTTCATGGCCCTGCTCTTCCGCGTCAGAAAGGGCCTGGACGAGAGCTGCGATGCCTGGGCAGTCCACGGCGTGGGCGGGTTCTGGGGAGCCATAGCTACGGGGATATTCGCCACCTCGGCAGTCAACAATTACACAGGATTGATATACGGCAACTTCCACCAGTTTGAGGTGCAGGTGATCGCGGCCGTGGCTGCGGTTGTCTATGCCTTTGTTGTCTCCTACGTCCTGGCGAGGATTGTGGATGCTACCTTGGGTCTGCGCGTCACGGAGGACGAGGAGTACGTCGGCCTGGATATATCCCAGCACGGCGAGAAGGCCTACGCATAAAGGTGGTAGCATTGAAAAAGATCGAGGCGTTGATAAGGCCGGAGAGGTTGGATCAGGTGAAGAAGGCCCTGGAGGAGAAGGGCGTCGTAGGCATGACGGTGATCGAGGTCCTGGGCAGGGGCGAGCAGAAGGGTATCAAGCTTCAGTACCGCGGCCGCACCATGGAGGTGGACCTCCTGCCCAAGCTCAAGCTGGAGCTGTTCGTCTCAGATGAGGACGTGGATCCCGTGATGAAGACCATCTGCGAAGCAGGACGGACGGGCAAGCCGGGAGACGGCAGGATCTTCGTCTCCCCTGTAGAGAAGTCGGGCAAGGTGAGGACGGGAGAGGTCTTCACCTGAGCCTCCTCACCTAATCTCCTCTTTCAAAATCCATTTTTTAACAGAAGTTCCTCCAGCTTATATGGCGCGTAGGATGCTCCAGGGGAGCCTGGGCGCCAGCCATCTCAAGAAGTCCTTGTAAGAATTTTTGGCAGCGGCGATCTCGATATACCTGTCCAGAACTTCATTCTGGCAGGTCAGGATTCGCATGAAGATCTCCGGGCGGCTGTGCATAAGCCTGGAGAACATCCAGGCATATCTCAATTCCTCACCAAAGTCATTCCTGCAACTGTGCTGATAGGCTTTGGCGACCTCTTTTGCAGGCTCATCCGCGATTGTACGGGCCGCCAGCTGTCCGGACCGAAGAGCGTAGTAGATGCCCTCTCCGGTGAAGGCGTCTACAAATCCTGCTGAGTCGCCTGTCAGGAGGACTCTTCCCCCGGAGACATTTCTCATTCCGTCTCCGAAGGGTATGGTGTGGCCGTGGAGCCTGTATCTTCCAGAAAAGCCGCTCCTCTTCAGGAATTCCTGCATGGTTCTTCTGGGGCTCTTAAGCCGGGAGGCCAGCCCGCCGATTCCGACTGAATAGTAGCCCCTGTGGGGAAAGATCCAGCCGTAGCCCATATCTGCCACTCCGAAGTGAATGTCCAGGCAACTTTGCAGTCTTTCCTGAATCTTTTGGTCGTCCTCTTCGATCTCAGTGACCATGCAGACTCCCAGCCGCGCTCTGGACTTCGGCCCCAGGATTTTGTCTCTTAACCCATCCTGACATCCCGAGGAGACCACCAGGAACCTGGCCTGGTGAGAACCTTCTTTCGTAAGAACCTCAACACGGTCATCTGCCTCTTGGTAGCCAATGACCTTTTGGGTTATCACCCTGGCACCGGCCTCTTCAGCCTTCTGCAGCAGAAGCTGGTCGAAGCGGCTCCTTGTAACCAGGGTCGTAAGCCGGTAGCCTTTGCGTCTCTCGATTACTCTGTCCCGGAAGTGGACCCTGGCTCCGGTAATGGTTCTCTCGCAGAGGCCATCTGGAAGGCGAAAGTCGAGGAGCGAGATTGCTCTGTCGGAGAGGGCGCCGCCACAGGGCTTGTATCTGGGAAAGGAGTCCTTTTCCAAGATCAAAGCATCAAGTCCTGCCAGGGCGGCCTCTCGGGCCGCGGCAGAACCCGCTGGACCAGCTCCCGCTATTATTAGGTCATGCATTGCGTACAACCTCAAAATATCTGCCCATCAACAGTTGTCTCATTTTGCTGATGATTCTGGCGCTTCTCACTTGGAGTAATCTTCTGCAAGCAATTCATCAAGCCTTATGCATAGATATTATCAGAGAATATATTACGCGGAGATGACTTTAATAGCTTTCGAAAAGTCGAAATCAAGTTGGCTTGTCTATATTTAAATTCAGTTTTTTAAGCAATCTTAAATAACTGTCCATCCTCAAAGATCGCCGGTGATTTAATTGGGAATCTTTGATGATGCTGTAGCAGGCAGATTAACCGAAGAAATGAAGATTGTGGCTGAATCGGAGAGCAAGACACCTGAGTTCATCCTTCGAGGTGTCGCCAGCGGCAAGATCGTGATCCCCGTGAGCCCTTACAGGTATACCAGACCGGTGGGGATCGGCAAGGGGCTTCGCACGAAGGTGAACGCTTCCATTGGCACCAGCAGCGACATCGTGGATGTAGAGATGGAGGTGAATAAAGCGCGAGTCGCTGAGGCGAGCGGAGCCGACACACTGATGGAACTCTCCACGGGCGGAGACTTCCGGGAGATTAGGAGGCGCGTGATTGAGGCTACCACTTTAAGCGTCGGCAGCGTTCCCCTCTACCAGGCCTTCATCGAGGCCATAAGAAAGTACGGTGCTGGTGTAGACATGCCCGAGGATGACCTCTTTCGTGTCACTGAGGAGCAGGCAAGGCTAGGCACGAACTTCATGGCCATTCATACCGGCATAAACAGCGTCTGTGTGGAGCGGCTGAAAGGCCAGGGTGGGCGTTTCGGGGGCGTCTGCAGCCGGGGCGGTGCTTTCATGATCGGCTGGATGCTTCATAACGAAAAGGAGAATCCCCTCTACAATGATTTCGACTACCTCCTGGAGATCTTAAAAGAGCATGAGGTCACTCTCAGTCTGGGCAACGGCCTGCGGGCTGGAGCGATTCACGACTCCACCGATAGAGCGCAGATCCAGGAGCTGATAATAAACGCCGAGCTGGCCGACAGAGCCCAGGAAGCTGGCGTCCAGACCATAGTCGAGGGTCCGGGCCACATCCCCCTAGACGAGATCGAGGCCAACGTCAAGGTCATGAAGCGCATGACCGGCGAGCGTCCCTTCTATATGCTCGGTCCTTTGGTCACGGATATCGCTCCCGGCCATGATCATCTTGTAGCAGCAGTGGGAGCAAGCATCTCTAGTGCCTTTGGGGCGGATTTCATCTGCTATGTCACGCCAGCGGAGCATCTGGCGCTTCCCAATGTGGAGGACGTCAAACAGGGCGTCATCGCCTCCCGCATCGCCGCGCATATCGGGGACATGGTGAAAAACCACGATCGAGACCAAGATCTGGCCATGGCAAGGGCCAGAAGAGATCTGCTCTGGGAGCGGCAGTACCAGCTGGCTCTTGACCCGGAGACGGCCCGGCAAGTTCGCGCGGAGAGGGCGCCTTCAGACGGAAGGGTCTGCACCATGTGCGGGGACTTCTGCGCTCTGAAGATAATAAAAGAAAATATAGATCTTGCCCGCTAGCCGAATAAGAGGTTGTAGAAGAATTGTATCACGCTTGTGCTCGAAAGCACAGCCTCCAGCTTAGCACTGGTCAGCAGATTGGTTCCCTGGATATCTACCTGGCCAAGGTTCCTCTCGTTCTGAAAGGCGGCGATGGGGTCGTTGGATCTTCTGATGGTTTCTATAGCGCTTTCAGTGGTGGTAATGATGATGGTAGGATCGCTGAACCCTCCGTCTACAGTTCTGTTTATCCGTGCCTTCTCCACATCAAATCCCACGAGAAAGACACTTCCATCATTTCTGATCACTTCGAGGTTGACCTTTTCATTGCCCAACAGGCCTTTTAGCAAGTCAGGCGCTTGATCGATCTTGCTGTTGTAGTCATTTACGTACTTTTGCATGCCTGAGATATCGTATGTTATGGCGCTGGCGAAGGATACTGAAAGCAGCATTAGAATGGCAACTGATATGATTTCATATCTCATAAATAAAAGCAGTCCTGTTAAAATAAATATTTTACGGCGAATTTTTCATGAAATCGGTCTCCAAAAAGGCAATAATCGCATGCTGGGTTTGGATCGTCTGAATATTTGAGAGGCTGGCCGTGATATCAATATCCGTGGAATAAATATTTTTACCTTAACTCCATACGACAATGACCGTCCTCCAATTCACCTGTCCATAGAATCCTTTAAGTACCATCTTCCCAAATAATAACCCATGGACGTCCTTGTGCTCTGCATCGATCGCGATGACGACCTGGGCCGAAAGGCCGGGGTGGAAAGCCCCATCGTTGGCAGAGCGGCCAATGTCGATGCTGCCCTCAAGCTGGCTTTGGCGGACCCGGAGGATTCGGATACGAATACCATCTTCGGAGGCATCAAAGTTCTTGACGAGCTTGTCGCCTTGGGCAAGGCGGCAGATATTGCCTCTCTGGCCGGGGACTTGAAGGTCGGCTTGACATCGGACAGCAAACTCGCCTCTCAGCTGGAGGAGCTGATAGGGCGTCTCCATCCAGAGGGCGTGATCGTTGTCTCGGATGGAGCGGAGGACGAAGCCATTCTTCCCATTATCCAGTCCCGTATCAAGGTGAACGGTGTCCGGCGGGTGCTGGTCAAGCAGAGCCCTAATCTGGAGAGCACCTACTACCTGCTCAAGCAGGTCTTCACCGATCCCAAGATCAGCCATACCGTCTTCATTCCGCCTGCCTTGGCCCTGCTCATGTTTGCCCTTTTCAGTCTCCTGGGATATCCCAGCCTTGCCGTAGTGGCCATCACAGGGGCGGTGGGTCTTTACCTCCTATTTCGGGGCTTGGGTCTGGACGACTCCATGGAGACGGCCAAGCAGACGCTGCGCCGCTCACTTTATGCCGGAAAAATCGCATTTATAACCTATATTTTGGCGGCCATGCTGGTGATCATAGCTACGGTCCGTGGGGTTGCTTATTTCTGGCAATATTTCCATGAGCCCATGTTTCCCGGATACTTCATGCTGGTGATGATCTACCTCCATGAAAGCATC
The DNA here is from genome assembly GCA_964589745.1 of uncultured Methanotrichaceae archaeon. GTDB lineage: Archaea > Halobacteriota > Methanosarcinia > Methanotrichales > Methanotrichaceae > Methanothrix. Next base: position 9,999 of record CAZPUO010000009.1, on the reverse strand, counting down.
TGGTGGTATGTTGTAGCTGCTTTATGCATAAATTTCGGCAAGATCATGGACATGTATCTGGAGGGAATAAGGGATGCTCGCACCTTCTCCTATCTCTTTTTTTTGCTGGCCACGGGCCTGGTTATTTGGTCCGCCAGTGGCTTCATCCTGGCCAGCAACGCTGACCTCAAGTTCGGAATAGGCATGGTGGAGTCCATCCAGTACCTGGCCATATCCGCCATAGTGGCTATCCTCATCACTCTGGTCGGGGTCAACGTCTCCAAGCGCATTGCTGGAGATAGCCCCACCCAACCTGCCAAGTGATGCACCTTGCTGAAAGTCGAGGCAGCAGGAGAAAGCTGTCTTTGCGATTTCACCTATGACTTTTTCTGGCAGCACAGGGGTTCGAGGCTGAATCCCGATCAAACCGTGAGCAAAATCAGCTTTAGGCAAATGGTGGAGGCCTTGCGACATGGAGAGGTCGTAAAGATAAAGGGCAATGTCGGCAGCCGTCTTGCATCCAGCCTGGGCGTGGATCTGATTCGGCTGGGAGGAAAGGGCGGGCCAATCGAAGCGACGGGCAAGATCATTGTGGACGGAAACGTTGGCAGTCGTATGGGCATAAGCATGCTGCGAGGAGCGATCTATGTCTCGGGCCGAGTCGAGCCTCCTTTGGGAAATGTGGTCGAAGGAGTGAGTGATCTTTCGGGATATAGAAAGTTCATCTCTCTGACTGAATCTCTGGAAAGATGCCTTCCTGTGCATGAGCCCAATCACCAGGGCAAGAACGAATTGGTCATCTGCGATGGCATTCTGCGGGACACACTTGGCGCGAGAAATCTCGTGGACAGGGCCATCCGCCTGCGAGGAGACGCGGGAATGAGCACTGGCATTCTCATGCAGAGAGGTCTAATCGAAGTCTTGGGAGATGCGGGTCGCAACACCGGCGTGCTCCTGCAGGGCGGCAGGATAGTCATAAAAGGTAGCACTGGAGACTTCACCGGAGCGGAAATGCGCGGTGGAGAGATCTTCGTGGCCAAAAATGCGGGCAACTTTGCCTGTGCCAAGATGAGAGGAGGAGCAGTTTATGCCAGAGAGGGCAAGCCTCTGCCGCCCGCCCAGGCGCGGATGCTCGGCCCGTCCGAGCAGGCAGCTGTGGCCAGATTGCTGGGATTAAGTCTCCTTTACGCCATGATGTACCGCAAGCTGAGCCTTTGAAAGTAGCGAAACCTGGAAATTCCAAAGATCACCATGGTCTTTGCGATTTGTTGCGGCTTTATAAGACGCTGCCAGAAAAAGAAACCGCAGATCGCTGCATCTATGATTCTCAGTATATTTCCTCTAAGTCCTCAATGTGAGCGAAGGCATCGTCCATCTGCTTTCTGGCTCGCAATCTCTTCTCTTTCTCGTCTTGCATGGCTCGAGCGGCCTGGGCGTAGATGGCTTCGAGCTCGGGCGCGCTGGCCATGGTAAAGACCGAGAGCACCTTGGGATAACCCTTTTTAACAACAATCCCTTTGAAGACGTGGCCGGCGCTGGCAGAGAGCTTCTCCACTTCTTTGGTGATTTCATCCACATCCAGATGCTCCCTAGACCCCTGAACTATGATCATTGCTCTGGCGGAGTCATCGGTCACATTGGCGGGATAGAGCAAGTTGCCGGGCTTGAAGCTGTTCTCGATGGCATCTTTGACGGACGGGTTTTTGCGGTCCGCCTGATAGAATCCCATGGTGCCTATGCGCAATCCGCCGTTCATGACGGTTTTGAAGTCGCCAAGATCGGTTACCGAGAGCATCTCACTGTCAAGCGATTCGATCAGGAAAAGTAGGCGCTGTGCAATCATGTTGTTGATCTTGTCATAAGCTGAGGCGATATCTCCACTGAACCTTTTAAGATACTGATTGTCCGCTAAGATTATGCCCTCAGCTTCTACGTCCATCAGCTCTCTCATGCTGAAGGCTGCGTTCTGGAGATAAATGGACCCCTCTTCCCGGAAAGGCAGGACCGCAATGGTAATGACCGTGATGTTTCGATACTGCCTCTTGAGTTCATTTATCAGCAGGGGTGAGAACGATGAGCCGGTTCCACCGGAGGTCGAGGTGATCACGAAGGCCAGGTCGAAGTCGCCTCTTTTCTCGATCTCGCCCATGATCATGTCACGATTATCCATGAAAGCCTGCTTGCCCACATTTCTATTGGCTCCCACGCCATGCAGGTTCGGGACATGCAATCTGTCCTTGGCTGTGGTAAACCTCAACTCTTTCAGGTCATTTATGGCCGTGTTAATGGCCAGGGTCTCCACCCGGCTAGGAAACTTGGGCCGCAGGTAATACTTGGTCAGGCTGGCGGCACCACCGCCTCCAAAGGCCTCCTTGTTTATGGCGTCCAGTATGCGGTTACCGCACTGGCCTACACCGATCATGAGTACGTTAAGCATGAGATCAAATCCCGTTTGGGCTTGAGTTTTTTTATGCTATCGGCATCTCGATAATGGAACTATATCTATGTAAGGATATAGTCACTCCCTCAATATTTATACTCTCTGTATCTCTTATACATCCATGCAACGATAACTATGATTGGAAGGATAGGTAGGAGATATAGATATTTATACTCTCGTTCCAGGACAACCACCTCTACCTTGCCCTCCTGGATCATGGCCACGTCTCCTCCATGAAAGCTTGCCTTCAAGCTGACGGTGTAATTTCCTGCCTTCTCGCCCAGCAGCTCTGCAGAGTAGTTAGCATCCTGTTCGGGAGGTATCTCGAAGAAGCTCCTATCCAGGCCTGTGGCCTCCAGGCCATCAGGCGGCTTGATCTCCCCTTCGATCTCCACCTCAGTGGCGGAAGCCTTTCCTGTATTAGACAGGCTGACGTTCAGCATGCCTTTGCCGCCTGTTGCTATTGGGCCAGAGGGAACGAGCTTTATCAATAGGTCGGGCCTGCTCTTGGGACTTATCAAGACGTTGAAGGGCTCAGTGTTATTGGATTTGGCATTCTTCTTAGAATCCGTATAGCTGACCTGTATGGCCGGAACCCGAATTGAGCCTTCTTTGACGGCACTCATCACGTACACGGCAGAATCGGCCTCCCCTGGGTCAAGCGTGTCCTTGATCTTGGGCGGATAGCCAGCGATGTAAGAGAACTCAGGAAGCGGAGGTAGGTCCTCTGTTCTTATGTCCAGGGCCTGTCCCGTGCCTATATTCTTGACCGTCACTGTGACCTTAACCTCATCTCCCACGCTGATCTGATTCCTGTCGAAGCTCTTTTGTACCACCAGGTTTGGAACATCTGATGGAACGAGAGGCCTTTCCGATGTATGCTTCCTGGCTGTGCCCAGGCCCTCTTTGTATTCTACTCTTACTTTGGCAGAACGATCGTCGAAAATGTCGGTTACAGTGATGGTAATGCCGCCTTCTTCTGAGCCTCCATCGAAATTGTTGGCGTTATCCTGAAGGAAGGCCCTCTGCTCATCCAGGGGGCCTCCAACCTTGGAGACTCGCATTACTGCCAGTCCATCCTTCACCGACTGTATCTCTATAAGCTCGGCCTGGTAGTCACCGATGTCGATACGGTCGCCAATGTTAAGGGTGAAATCAGTGAACGTAACAGTATCTTCATCCGAAGAATTGCTGGCATGGACTATGTGGATCAGCAGCACAAGAACCGCCAGATAGATCAACTGCCGCATACCAGACCACATTCTATATACCTCATAGGCATTTAACCATAGGCATCTACACCGATCTCGAATTTTAACCTTGCTCTAATCACAGGGCTTGCTCTATATCCAGGCTGAGGTCTATCCATCTCGCGTTTCTGGTGAGGGCGCCGAGCGAGATCACATCTACTCCCGTGGAAGCATAGGCGTCGATGTCTTCGGGTTTTATTCCTCCTGATGCCTCCAAAAGCACGCGGTTTCTGAGCCCCTTCTCCTGGAGAAGCTCAACGCCCTTTGATATCTCTGCTGGAGTCATGTTGTCGAACATGATGATGTCAGCGCCGCTCTCCACAGCCCGCAACATATCCTTCAGGTTCTCCACCTCTACCTCGATCTTCTTGGTGAAGCTAGCCCGGCTCCTGGCGCGGTGCAGACATTCGTCCAGGCCCTGAAGTTGTATGTGATTATCCTTGATTAGCACAGCACCGGAGAGATCGAACCTGTGGGTGTCGCCACCACCCAGGAAGACAGCCTTCTTCTCGTACAATCTGAAGCCAGGCGTGGTCTTGCGTGTGCAGGCGATCCGGACGTTGCCTCTGGCTTGGGCTCGCAGCACGCACTCTCGCGTGAGGGTTGATATGCCGCTCATCCGCGCCATGAAGTTCAGCACCAGCCTTTCCGATTGCAGGATCTTTTGGGCACTGCCGCGCACAGAAAGCACCTCGCATCCGGCCGGGACGAACTCGCCCTCCTCAAAGAGAGGCTCTGCCGCGAGCCCGAAGTATGCGAAAATCTCCTTGGCTTCGGAGAGTCCCGAGATAACGCAGTCCTCTTTGGCTAATACGACTGCTCTTGCCTCTACTTCAGGAACAAGAGCGCTGGAATCGTCCCACTCACCCAGGTCCTCATCCACAAATCGCTCCAGCTCTGACCCAAGCATACCGCAAGGATTTTGATGTCCCATTGATTTATAGCCTCCGATGCCTCTCAAGATAGGGCTTGTCGGGTGTGGTGCCATCGGGACGGAGATCGCAAGAGCGATAGACAACGGCAAGATAGAAGCGGATCTGGTTGCAGTATGCGATCATAATCCGGCGACCGCAATTGCCCTAATCGATAGTCTGAAGCATAAGCCGGTCAAGGCCAGGCTGGAGGAGCTGGTTAGCCTCTCCGATCTGGTGGTGGAGGCTGCGTCCCAGAAAGCGGTCCCGGCCATTGCCAGAGCCACCCTGGAGAAGGGCAAGAGCCTGATGGTCATGAGCGTCGGAGCCTTGGCGGATCTGGAATTTTACCGTGAGGTGAAGAATCTGGCCAGAGACCATGGATCCAGAGTCTACATTCCATCGGGCGCGATATCAGGGCTCGACGGCCTCAAGTCTGCCAGCATCGGAACCATTCGCAAGGTCACCCTCACCACCACCAAAAACCCCGCGGGGCTGAAGGGCGCCCCTTACATTCTGGAAAATAAGATTGATCTTGAGACACTGAAAAAGCCCACGGTGATCTTTGAAGGAACCGCGGCCGAGGCAGTCAGGGCTTTCCCGGCCAATGTGAATGTTGCTGCCACACTTTGCCTCGCGGCTCGCGAGGGCGAGGTGAGGGTGACGATAATAGCAGATCCTTGCATCAACGTTAACCGCCACGAGATCGTGGCGGAGGGCGATTTCGGGCGGATATCCACCCGTGTGGAAAATGTGCCGTCTCCCAAGAACCCTAAGACCAGCTACCTTGCGGCGCTTTCGGCCATAGCCACCCTTCGATCCATAGTGGAGCCCTTAAAGGTCGGAACCTGATCCGTTCTGCAAAAGACGTCTTGGTGCTCTTCAATATTTTCTGTGCGGGCCTGACGAATATTATGAAAATTACAAAATCAAATTAACCATAAAATATAGTTTATATAATTATAAAATAATATTAACTTATATTAATAATATTATTATCAAAAAACGAATTATCATCGGTGGGCTACCATCTGGTGTAATCCGAGCTCACATCAAGTGGCTTGGAGTCCGACCACTTGGGTGGAGAGGTAGGCACTCTGTAGGATATCTTCACTGTACCGCCTTCCATCTTGTAGGACGGTATCTCGTTGTCCGCGGGTCCGTACTTGGCGTATCTTTTCACCTCGGCGTCCAACGCCGCCAGATCCAGACTGGCATTGCGGTTAGGCTTCATCAGAGGATGATAGTCAAAGGACTTCGAGTCCTGGCCCTGCACGGCGTAGGGCTGATCGCCGATGCCGTCGCCGTTTTCGTCATTGCCCTGGAAATCACTATAGTAATTTCCGGTGGTGGTGTTCCAGATGTTGAGGCTGGCGTTCTCGTAGGCATTGATGTTGTTGTTGTAGAAGTTGTTGCCGAAGATGACGTTGTTCCTGTTCTCGTTGAGCCTTATGCCATGGCTGTTGTCCGAGGCATTGTTGTCGAAGACCGCGTTGAACTTGCAGCCCTTGGATACCTCTAGGCCATTGAAGTTCTTCTTGGCCGTGTTTCTGGTTACGAGGTTGTAGCTGCTATTCTCCTGCAGACTGATGCCGATGCCAAAGCCTTTCACGATCTCGTTTCTGCTGTTCTCCTCAGCCACGTTATCCATTATTGTATTGCTGTTCGAGTTATCCGTTACCACAATCCCGTAGAAGTTATGATCGGCCCGGTTCCTTCTCAACTGGTTGAAGGAGGAGTTCCAGAGAGAGAGACCGAAGGTATTTCCCGAGAAGACGTTATCCTGAACTTGGCATTTATCCGACTCCTTGAGGAGGATGCCGGCATTAGTGGAGTTGACGATGCTACTGTTTTGGATCGTCAAGTTATCGCATTGTTCTGCATCCAGACCGTATTTCCTGCAGTTGGAGAATTTGCAGCCATCCACTTTGCTGGAGCGGCAGCGCACAAGGGAAGCTCCTGTATCGCAGGTCTCCAGGGTCGTGCTCTGAATGGCGAGATTGTCTGCGTTCTCCGCCTGCACTCCCACCTGGGACCCGAAAATAATCATGTCATCCAGGGAGACGTCATTGGCGCTTACAACCAATGCGGCGTTGGCCTGGTCCAGGCGCTGTCCCGCGGCTGCAGCGGGGTTCTCCATGTAATAATTGAATTTTGCGGTGGTGTCCTTCTCCACACCCAGGATCTTGAAGCCGGAGACCGTGACGCCGTCGCAAATTATCTTTATGGCTGGCCTCTGAATGGCCGCGTGCAGCACCGGTCGTCCTTGTCCCACGATTTTAAGGGGCTTGTCCACCTCGAAGGAGGTCTGGTCTCCAGGCCCTACAATTATCACGTCTCCAGCGTTTGCGGCGCTGATGGCTGCCTGGATATCCGGACCCGCCTGGATGGTGTTTCCCTGGGCAGAAGGAACTAGAGCAAAAGCTAAAAGCGCAATCAAGATTATTTGGCAGAGTTTAGTGCCTGAAGTGGCGCATGCCGGTGAAGACCATGGCCATGCCGTGCTCATTGGCTGCATCGATTACCTCTCCATCACGAATAGATCCGCCAGGATGAATTACGGCGGTGGCTCCAGCCTTAAACGTCTCATCCAGACCGTCCCGGAAGGGGAAGAATGAATCCGTAGCGGCCACGGTGCCTGTCGTGCAAAGCCCGTGCTCCTCAGCCTTCTCAGCTCCAAATCTGGCGGAGTCCACGCGGCTCACCTGGCCCGATCCTATGCCTATGGTCTGGTTTTCAGTGGTGTAGACCAGGGCATTGGATTTGACGTACTTGGCAATTTTCCAGGCAAATCGAAGGGCTCTGGTTTCGGCCTCTGATGGGAGCCGGGAGGTTACAACCTTCCACTCCTTCAGGTCTTCTGTATCATAGTCCTGAAGCATCATGCCCCCGAAGATGCTTTTCAAGTAATATCCACGGTAAAGTTCGTCGGCTCTTTCCAGAAGATCTCCGATGTCCAGGATTCTGCGATTGGGCTTCTTTTCAGTGAGAAGCCGCAGGGCATCTGGATCGTAGCCTGGTGCGAGCAGCACCTCAACAAAACTGTCGCCTATGGCGCGAGCCGTATCCACATCCACCGGCCGGTTGAAGCCGATGACCCCTCCAAAGGCCGACTTGGGATCGGTGGCAAAGGATAGCCGAAAAGCCTCAGCCAGCATGCTATCGTAGGCCGCACCGCAGGGGTTGGCGTGCTTCACAATAACCGATAACGCCTTTTTGATTTTGAATCCGTCGTACTGGGACAGGTCTATGAGCATCTCCAGCACCGTCTCCGCGTCCACTACGTTGTTGTAGGACATCTCCCTGCCGTTGAGCTTTTTGCTCCTATGCAGACCCATTGCATCTTTTTTCCGGTAAAGAGCAGCCCTCTGGTGCCAATTCTCTCCATAGCGCAGATCCTGCACCTTCTCGAATGCGGATACCACATAGCGTGGCATGCGGTCCTTCCCGGCCTGCAGGGCAGCGAGCTGTCTGGCATCTATCTCCAGGCAACTGTAGAGTGCCTGGGCTGCAAGATTTTCTCTCGTCTCCTGGCAGAGGCCTCCGGTCTGTCTGAGCTCCTCAAGAACAGAAGAACAATTCCCGGTATCCAGGAGGACGGAGCAGCCTTTGCTAAGGGCCTGGCGTATGAGCGTTGAGCCAGAAGGTGTGGCGACGAATCCCTGGCGGCATACGAGCAAGCTTTCTGCCCCATTGTCGTTGGAAGAAAAATGATCGCAGATCTGCAAGCCAAGCTGCTCCAAACCTGGAAGAATCGAACTTGCCCCTCTGGCTTGGTCAGCCAGGAAGACGACTTGCTTGATCTTCATCGAACCTCGTTTTCTTCGTCGTTGGCGCTATTTCAACTTTTTGCCGGACAGCCTCACACAAGCAGCTTCAATTCCGGATACAGCATATCTCCAAGAAAAATGATTGCCAGATGAGGATGGCTGTTGGAAAAACCTTCATTCAATAGATTCCCTGAAAGATAAGTTTTAAGCCTCAGGATGCATATTTTGAATCATGGAGCTCCACGAGGCAGTCGAGCCCCACCCTCGCGGATGTATAATCCGCTTTGAGGTCGTGGCTGGTTCTTCCAGGATGGCTGTGCCCTCTGGGTTCAATCCCTGGAGACGGTCACTGGAAGCCCGGCTGATCGAGGAGCCCTCGAGGGGAAGGGCCAACCGCCAGCTCATAGAGGAGGTAGCTAGGGTCCTGGGCATTTCAGAGTCGGAGGTGGAGGTTCTGAGCGGCCGCAAGAGCGCCAGAAAGGTTTTGCTGGTCAAAGGCATTGCCGCCGAGCAGGTTGTCGCGATTCTTGAGCAGAGGCTCAGATGACCCGGAGGAACGAATGGTTTGTGGAAAGGCGCAGAATGATTCCCGCCTGAAGGGAACTTACGACCTGGAGGCCCTGGAGGAGCTGATACTCTCTCTGATGGAGGCCTCCTTACTGGGGGCCGCCATCATCGTAGAGGGTAGACGCGATGAGCAGGCGCTGCGCGCCCTGGGTTTGACTGGGCCTGTGATCATGGCCTCTCGCCGTCCGGCTCTGGACCTGGCTGAGGAAGCTGCCAGGAGCTTTCCTCAGATAGTCCTGCTCACCGACTGGGATGAGAAAGGAGATGAGATGGCCAAAATGATCGATCTTCACCTGCGCTCGGCGGGCTCGCGGCCTGATCTGGAAATCAGGAGTAAACTCAAGAAGCTGGTCAAGAAGGAGATAAAAGACGTGGAGAGCCTGAGCGTTTATGTGGAGAGAATGAGGGAGCAGAATGGTCGTTAGGATGGCAGTTACTGGACCGCCGGGCATTGGAAAATCAACCCTGGTAGAGAAGGCCGCGGCCGCCTCAGGACATCGCGTCGGCGGAATGCTTGCCAAAGATAAAAGATTCAAGGACCGGCGCATTGGCTTCGAGCTTGTTGATCTCGCCTCCGGGGCCACTGGCATGCTGGCCGATGAGTCAGGCAGCGGACCGAAGCTGGGAAAGTATCGCGTCCATCTGGATGAACTCGACAAGATCGGCGCAAAGGCTGTGGAAGACGCCATCAACTACGACCTCATTGTGGTCGATGAGATAGGTCCCATGGAGCTCTCCAGCCGCAGATTCGTTTTGGCGGTGGAGAAGGCCATGGCTTCGCCAAAGCCTATGATTGTTGTGCTCCATGAGTGGTCCAGCCATCCTCTGGCCAAGAAGATTCGGGGGACATTTCAGGTTATAGTTGTGACCAGAGAGAATCGAGATTCACTGGTCGAGGAGATCGTCAAGGTGCTCAAGGGCCAAAGATAAATGTTAAGGCGAACGACTCTTAGCGATTTTATATTTTTTTATGGCAGATTGTTTCTGTCATCCAATAACTCGTCATTTGATTGCCCTTGCTGCACAATGCCCTATCATAAAATCCCGGCCATCGGAATTGAATCATATGATCCAATATTTCG
>CAZPUO010000008.1:8472-23534 GCA_964589745.1 uncultured Methanotrichaceae archaeon | reverse complement strand
TGGCGCTCTCCAGGTTTGGCCAGGGATCGCCCTTCTTGGGCGTGGTCAGGGGGCCCTTGAGGATTACGTGGCACTGCTTCAGGGCCTCCAGAGCGTCCTCTGGTAGGGCTTTCATGACCTTAACCCTTTCTTCGATGGTCAGGCCAGGGATGTCCCGAAGCTGAACCTTACCTTCGGCGATCTCTTTCTGGAGCAGGTATTCCAGAACGCGCACGGCCTCTTTGGTGATGTAGGGTCCTATGCCGTCGCCGCCTACTACTCCTACTACTATCGGCTTCAGCTTGCTGTAGTCAGCCCAGTCCTCTCCCGCCTTCATCTGCTCCACGCGTTTGAGCTGAGATTCCAGAAGCTTGGCGAAATGATCCTTTGCCCTCTCGATGGCTTCGGTCTGATTCATGGCACCCACCTATTCCTCACAGGTAGGGGCAGTTCTGGATGATCAATCTTTTGTGTGTGGCGTGCTGTCCTCGTTCACAGCCAGCTTCCCCCTGCTCGCTATGTTGTCGTGACTCGCCTGCAGGAATCGCCACTGGCCGCACAGCTCATCACCCGCTATCCTGTTGCGAGAGACAACCTCTTGTACAAGGACATTCCTTGGGCTGCGGCCTACAAGGAGGGCAAGCCCTGTTACTTTTATATCAAACAAGACGCGAGTCTTTCGAGGCATCCCGAAGAAGGTTTGTGACTTCTACGTATGCAGCTACAGTGTCTAGCGAAAAGCAGCTGTTGTACTGCAGTGGCAGGCGGCTCTCCTTCGACGCCCTCAGGCTGCCTGCCAGTTGGTGATCGTGGCCATGAAGGAAAACAATGCGGCTGATGCAAAAATCGACGGGGCCATGCCAGCTGGACGATGGATAAATGGAAGCGATTTTGGCTCCGTTGGTGGATTTGTGAGTAAGAAAAACGATTTCCTAGCGCCAAGTTCTGCCTGAAACTATCTCCTCGATCTCATCAATCACACTAAGCAATCCCCGCGGCGAGGATTCCGTCACATCCTTTGAAGTATGTTTGTGGTCAGGAAATGAGGAGACCTTAAAGTGAGGTGCATTGTCGTACCTGAAAATCAAGGCGCCTTTCGCATTCATGTAGTGAAATCTGTACTTGAGACGGGCTTCTCCATTTAAGTATTCCATGAATTCAAGAGTTGAGCCATCGATAAAAAGAATCTTGCCTTTTACAAAGCCCTCATCGATATCAAACTCCCTAAATTCGATGGCTTTTTCGGCTATTATCCTCACTTCTGAGGTCTTCTTTTCCACCTTCTGGAAATATTCGGAGATCAAGAGGCGAGCATCTCTTTTATCTTATCCTTTCGCTCTCTTACCGCCTCAAGGCCGCGAATCAGACTCCACCACACGAAGTAGTCCTGGTCGTCTCCGAGAGCACCACTTTCAAATTTGTCCATAAAAGCATGGGAGGTCATGCCGTGCTTATGTTCCATCTCCTCCACCTCAGAGCAGGCTAGCCTTTCCCTTGCCTCAAAAAGAGCAAGCTCCCGACGAAGCGCATCTCGTATGATGGAATCGGCATTAGCCTTTTTGGCATCAGTTCCCATAATAATATTCATCATCAGCGTTAGAATAAAATCCTTCTGGCCGCAAGAATTTTATGTCGAGGAGCTAGGCGCATCACGAACATTTGGAAACCTCCGCTTTGACTCTTTGGGTATGAACCTGAGGATGATGGATTTCCGCTTTTTCAGTCAAAGATATAAACCAGCACGGCCTGTGCATCGACCATGGAGATCGCCACCATAATCTTCTACGTCGTGCTCTTCTTGCTCGCCTTCATGATCGCCAGAATCATCCTGAAGATCATGCGTGGCTATTAGCGAAGCGACAGGCTTAAGATTTGTTGCAACCCTAATCTGTAGCCATGTTTCCCCAGGTCCTCGCTACGGTAGGTGGCTCAGGAACACGCCTGTATCCCCTCACCCTGGAGCAGCCCAAGCCGCTGGTGGAGCTGTGCGATACGGCCATCATAGCCATTCTCTTTCGTGTCCTGGCCAGCCAGGGCTGCCGAAGATTCATCCTCGGCAGCAAGGGCGCGAGCAATACCCTCAACCTGAGCAACTACTTCAAAGCCGGCGAGGGCTTCTTCAAGCGCCTAGGCATCACCGACCACGAGGACTTCTGCTACCAGCCGCTCTACGACGACAAAGGCAGCGCCGATTCGCTGCGCTACTGCATGAATTACTACGATGTCAACGACGACCTCCTCGTGGTCTCGGGCGACAACCTCATCGATATAGACCTGCAGAGATTCGTCGAGTTTCATCATGCCCATAAGCCCATCCTCACCGTGGCTCTGAAGGAGCTGGGGCCGGAGGAGAACATCTCCCAGTATGGTGTAGCGCGGTTGGATGCGGATATGCGTATTCGTGGTTTCGTGGAAAAGCCGAAGAAAGGAAGCGAGCCCAGCCGCATGATCAACACCGCATTCTACCTGTTCTCGCCCGAGATTCGCGATGTGCTGCAGACGATGGGCGACAAGGGCCGGGACATCGGTGGCGACCTGATACCTTACCTGACGGAGAACGGCTATTCTGTTTATGGCTATCCTATTTCGGGCTACTGGATCGACATAGGTACGCCGGAGAGGCTGCTCCAGGCGGCCATGGACTGTCTATTCGGCCGGGTTAGGCACTTCGACCGCAAATACCACTATCGCCCTAATCAGTGGATCCATCCATCCACCCTCGGCAAGATTGAGGATTACCTAAAATCGGGTGATATCGTGCTGAAGGGAAATGTTTCCATCGGAAGGAACTGCCGCATCGAGAGGGGCGTGGTCATCGAGAACTCTCACATCGGCCACACCAGTCTGATCGAGCGCGATGTGGAGATCAGAGATAGCATGGTCATGAGCTTCGCCGATATCCAGCACAAGGTCACCATTCGTCGCGCCATAATAGGCCGCCACTCCACCATTGATGAGCATAGCATTTTGGGCGCCAACGGAGCCGGAGACAGTCGCATACCTGTGATCGGGGAGAACGTCTTGCTGCCTGCCGAGTCAGTGGTGGCACCTGGGACCAGGGTTGCTCCGCTCAAGCACAGCCACAGCATTTTGGCTACTGGCAGGTTCGTGGAACTGGGAATAGATGAAAGAAATCTCTACTTTGCAGAAAAGGTTCATTGAAGCGCTACCAATAGCGCTCCCAGGTATCATCAATCTTGCGGATCTTGTATTTCCTGCCGTTCTCCAATAGAAATCTGTTTAGGTCCTGGATATCCTTGAAGAACCGTTTATCCCGCAGATTGTTGTAAATGTCCTCTGTTGTAAAGCCCTTCAGCTCACCTTTGCCATAAACGATCCTCTCAATGGTGTAGTATATGTCGTCGAACTTTCTCAGGGGATAGGTCCACTCTGCGAACTGCATCAGCACCCTCCTTCTGTGGCTAGAGGTTTTTAGCGAATAAGAACCTTTCGTCCTCTTTTAGAGAAAGATTTTCATGATGAAAAGGAGAAAGCGATTCTCATGGACCTAGATCTTCTCCATGAGAAAATTCGCGAATGCCAGCTCTGTGATCTGACCTTAAACCGCATCAAGGCGGTGCCTGGCGAAGGCCCCTGCCCGGTAGAGATCATGCTGGTGGGGGAGGCTCCCGGCAGGGAGGAGGATCTCACAGGCAGGCCCTTTGTGGGCAGAGCGGGACGTCTGCTGGATGTTGCGCTGGAAGCGGCGGGTTTGAAGAGATCTGAGGTCTTCATAACCAGCGTGATCAAATGCCGACCCCCTGACAACAGAAAGCCCAAGCACTATGAAATAGAAGCCTGTCACCCCTATCTGGAAGCCCAGATGAAGATGCTCGGTCCCCGAGTCGTATGCCTGATGGGAAATGTAGCAACACAGGCTGTTCTTGGGATACAGGGCGTCACATCTCTGCGCGGCCAGGTATTGCAGGATCGCTTTCTGATAACCTATCATCCAGCTGCGGTCTTGAGAAACGGGAATCTCATGACGGATTTTGTATCGGATCTCAAAAAGCTAAGAGGCCGTGAATAACAATGCTTTGGGCCGAGGAACGAAATATTGAATAATCCATTGGCTCCACCATAAACAGCCACGATCAAAGCCAATCCTGTCAGGAGCATTGTCTTGTACAGTCTTACCTATGATCTCTGGAATGAAATCATCGACAATGTGGTTATAGTCCACGGATCGCTTTTTGAGGCTATGCGCCAGATTGCAGACCATCTCAAGCTCTCGAAAGCTTTTGTGGAGGACCTGAAGCGCAAAGGGTTAATGGAGATAGGAGACGGCCTTTGGAATTTCCTCGTCAAGATAGAGTTCGTTGATGACAAGATTGAGGGTTACAGAATTTCTCTACTAGCAGCCGAGAGCGCCGGGGATTTCGAGGAGATCAAGGCAAAGGTTGCCGCGGATCAAGGCTTCTCTCTGGAGGAGGTAGAGGGCTTTGAGCTCGAACACGGCCTGGAACTGGACGAAGATATATTTGAAGAGATGGAGGCGAGCTACGGAGTCACGGCAAAGGTCGTAGAGGACGAGGTTGTCTTCGAGCAGGTCATCTTTGATAGCCAGGATCTTGACAACAGCCTGAAGAGCGTTGAGGCCTGGGGAGACGAGCCATCTGCAAATTAGCTATCATCATCATCAAATCTCTTCATCAAGCCAGATCTTTTCTCTACAGGCAGTGAAAGGACGATATAATAAAGCTCTGTGAAACTGTAGATGTCCATATTCACATTCCATTCTGCAAATTTTTGCTCGATGCGGCGGATTCTCTCAGCGCTCTCGCTGTTCGGCCTCCGGCCAAGATTGAAGTCCCTTGCCAAACCTCGTATCTCGTCAGAACCTGAAGAGCACCGAGCAATAATATCGCCAATGCCGAGCGTGCACATAATGGAGAGGAGCGGTCTCTTCTTGGCAGGTATTCTTCCTACCTTGAAGGAGACGATGTAGGGCAGGACGGGAACCGATCGGATGAACGCGCCGCACGCACGCTCCGCCTCTGGCTCAGATGATACCATCGGCCCGAAGTATCTCCCCACGTAAACCCTGATTCCACTGAGGGATGCTTCGTAGCCTTCCATCAACTCCCCTCGCCGCACAAGATCTCTGGCAGTCATCATGGCGACAACTATTTTTTCGACTTTCTGCAAATCCTCCTCGTCGTCACCGGCCACAGAGCCACTTCTGGCTGATCTATTATTAAAGACTGCCCGACGATGGCTCTATGGACCAGCGTTAACGATTAGAACTTGCTGATGTTTGTGAGATGATAATAATGGTAGTAATTTAAAAAATAAATAACATGAAAAATGTTAATGTCAGAACTCTGTTTATTATATTTTTTTAAAAAAACATTGGTGATAGAGATGAGTCCTGAATTATCTGTGAGTCGTGCACTTTTCTTCTCCACACGCTTCTGCATCAATAGTCGAAATCAGAGCACTGTCCTTCCCTGAACTTGTAGATTAAATAATCTCCGAAGGCATTCTCTTTGCCGTCTAGGGCCAGAAACTCGCCTCTTTTAACCTCAGCTATGGCTGCGTCGACCAAGCTCTCAACATCTCCGCACTTTTTGACTATGCCGAGAAGGGCATCGTTGAGGATATCCGTCTCGATGTCCTCATCTAGTATCTCACAAAGCCTGTCAACAAGCTCGGCATCTCCTGCCGAGAGACGGGCGGTCTTGCCGATAAATGCTGAGTCGAGATCCCCGAGGTTATGCTCATAATACCCGCGAATGCCGGCTTCGACTTCTTCCTCTTTGCCCACCAGGTAGAGCATCCTCTTCGCCTGAAAGGTTGCGATATCGTTTATTCGGGCAGAGCAAACGGTTATCTCCCTGGGATCGATCTCTAGATAGTCTGCCAGGGCCTGTTTGCGCTTCTCCAGATCTATGATCTTCATCTTCTCCAACTCTTCTGTATCGGTCATTCAATCACCCTGCCAGGGCTGGCTCAGTCCTAGTGTCTCGGAATGATCTTTCTTAACTAATTGGGCGAGATTGGGATTTGTATTTAACGATCAGAGCAAATCGGAATACAGAGATCGTACCCGTCAGGATGTGGGATGGCCAAAATAGCCTTGGGTGCGGTCTTTCCACTCTCCTGCAAGGATGAAGGTCTCTAAAGCGTCTCCGGCTCAATCTCATGCTTGAAGGAAAGCCTGACCCTGGCCCGGAACGCTATCGCATTTCCTTCGGACAGCTTCGTATCCAACTCAACGATTTCAGCGATCCTAAGGTTAGTTAGTCTCTCACAGGCGGTGTCCACTGCATTTTTGATCGCCTCCTCCCAGCTTTTTGATGAGGACCCAACCACCTCGATGATATTATAGACGCTGCCGCCCACTGCATCATCCATATTTATTAAAAGGCACTTCCCCTTGATATAATTTGCCGGGTTCCGTTCCATCCTTTTTGCTAGATTACGCGCTAGATGGCTCTGCCTCTCGGCCCAGGAATCAGCCTGGATCTCTTTATCTGTCGTATCGGCTCTGAGGCTCCTTGATCCAGGGCTATTTTCGGCGGCAATCATAAATCCCGTATTGCCAACAGCCCCTTCTCGACCCTCCAACTTAAAAAGAGCATTCCGCCCTTACCTTGAGACTTTCTGCCGGAAATGGCTGGATCAGTAGAGGCATCTTGGCCGATGATTGTTGCGAATTCAAAAAAAGTCCAAATAGGCGAGACCTCTACGCCGTCTTTTCCTCTTTGGTTTCCTCTTTAGCCTCTTCCTTTTTTGGCCCCCTGCCCATGGCCAACAGGGAGGCTTTGGCCTGGATCCTGGCTAGAGGATAATCATCCTTAGCAACCTTCTCCAGAGCCTCAATGGCCCTGCTGTCTTTCAATTCGCCCATTACCCAAGCAGCGCCGGCGCGCACGTCCTTGTCTGCGTCGTTGAGAGCCTGAATCATGCGATCTGAGACCTGTTTTCCATAAGCCGCGATGCTCACCATAGCATTGCTCTTGACCAGATACTCCTCATCCTTCAGAGCCTCGATGAGCGCTTCCAGGGCCTCAGAGGGATCGCGCTTGGAGAGGAGGATGATGGCGTTGGAGCGAACCAGCATGTGTTTATCCTTCGTGGCCTCGATGAGCTTCTCCGTCGACCAGTTCGGGTCAGGAAGCACCGCGGGCATGGAAGGAGCTTCTGCTCCACAGGTTGGACAGGTCTCTTCCATCATGGAGCGGGTGATTATGGGGGCCTGCCCTTCTGTATTCTTCTCTTCTGTCTTTTTCACTTCTGCCTTCTTTTCTTCTTCCATATTTTGTTCTTGGGAGCTATTCTACTTCAGCCTTTCCTAGGGCGAAGGCCTTTTGGTTGGCTTCCAGATATCTTGGCGGCACCACCTCGGCCAAAGCTGCAAGCAGGATATCCTCAGACAGTGGAATATGCCCGGAGAGGGCACCGAGCATTACTACATTCATGGCCTGAACCGTGCCCGCCTGCTTAGCGATAGCGGTAGCATCCATGGGAACTACCGCCTTGCAGATATTACGCAGAGGCGCAAGGATCTCCTCCATGGCCGGGTATCTAGCCTTGCCTGTGGTCACAGTCACGGGCAGCACTGGCGTAGTATTCACAAGGGCAACGCCTTCCGGCGAGAGAAAGTGGGCAAAGCGCAAGGCCTCAGCTGGCTCCAGAGCCAAAAGCACATCGGCTCTGCCGACGGCAACCATGGGGCTGAAGCGGCATCCGATGCGGGTATGGTTGATCACGCTACCTCCTCGCTGAGCCATGCCGTGCGTCTCCGCTCCGCGCACGGGTTTGCCGGATTTGACCGCAGCGCGGCCTATCACATCGGAGATCAGAATTACTCCCTGGCCGCCCACTCCTACTATTACTATATCGCATTCCGATGTCTTCATTTTCTCACCTCCTGGATAACAGCGCTCGGGCATATCTTGGCACACACTCCGCAGCCAGTGCAGAGTGCGTTGATCCTGGCTTTCTCGCCCTCAAACTCAATGGCTGGGCAACCGAAGTCCACGCAAACCCGGCATCCTGCACAGTCCTCTCCCACAGCGAAGCTCTTGCGGCCAGCTCCGCTTCTTCGCGCTTTTATGACACAGGGCTGCCGGGCGATGACTACGGAGAGTCCTGGAAACTCCTTCGCTTTTTGGAAACCTTCTATGGCCTTATCCAGATCGTATGGGTCAACCGTTTTCACCAGGCCCGCGCCCAAGGCTTTGGCCAGGGCCTCCAGGGAGACCTGAACCGTTGATTCGCCCGTGGCCGTCACGCCTGTTCCAGGATGCGGCTGGTGGCCGGTCATGGCTGTGGTGGAGTTGTCCAGAATGGTCACCGTGATCCTGGCCTTGTTATAGGCCGCGTTCAAGAGGCCGGTCATGCCTCCATGCAGGAATGTCGAGTCCCCCAGGCTGCAGCAGATGCCTTCTGTCTCGCCTCCGAACCTGATGCCGCTGGCCAGGGTGATGCCTGAACCCATGCAGAGGCAAGTGTCCACCGTTCCCATGCCGACGGCCATGGTGTAGCAGCCGATGTCGCTAGGATAGACGGCCTTCTTGCCGAAGGCCTTGCGCATGGCGTAGTAGGTGGCACGATGGCTGCAGCCTGGGCAGAGTGCTGGGGGCCTGGGTGGCAGGATCTTTTCTGCTGCGGCAACGCGCAAAGCGGGTTTTTCCGATCGTCCCAGAAGGCGAGCCACGGCATTCCTGACCGTGAGAAAGTCCAGCTCGCCTTCGCGGGGTATGGACCCATCTTTTCCCAGGATCTCCACAGCTGGATTGACCTTCCTCGCTAGCCTTTCCACCTGCTCCTCCACAACGGGCTCCAGCTCCTCCACAACCATGACCCGGGAGACATGCTCCAATAGCTGGCTGATCATTCTGGAGGGCACCGGATAGGTTCCAATTCGCAGTAAAGACATATCCTCCAGATCCAGATCTTGGATGGCTTCTTCGGCATAGAGCCCCGATATTCCCGCGGCAATGATTCCAGATTCGCCCTTCAGCTCCAGCCTGTTCCAGGGTGCAGATTGCAGCTCTTCCTCAATCGCCGACCGCTTTTTGGTCAGCTCGGTATGGAGCGGCCTGGCATGCACAGGCAGAGCTACCCTTTGCCCGGGGCTCTTGGTGAACTGTCGCCGTCCGCCGCAGGGCCGGGCAACTCCTGGCTCCACATCCGCGCGGGCATGGGAGACCCGCGTCGTGGGCCTGAGCATCACGGGAATGTTGAACTTCTCGGATAGCTCAAAACCATAAACTGCCATATCCTTTGCTTCCTTTGGGTCCGCCGGATCCAGGCAGGGTACGGAGGCGAACTCTGAGTAGCGCCGGGAGTCCTGCTCGTTCTGGGATGAATGGCAGAAGGGATCATCCGCACATACCACCACCAGCCCAGCGCCTATGCCTAAATATGCCAGGGTCATAAAGGGATCTGCAGCCACGTTCAGCCCCACATGCTTCATCGTCGCTGCAGCACGAACGTCGGTCCAGGAGGCTCCCGCGGCAACCTCCAGTGCGACTTTTTCGTTCACGGACCATTCCACGTGCAGCGGCAGGTCGCCTCTGAGATCCGCAAGAGTTTCGATGATCTCCGAGGAGGGTGTGCCGGGATAGCCGGCAGCAAGCCCGATCCCAGCCTCCATAAAGCCTTTGGCAATCGCCACGTTTCCGAGGAGATATTCTCTCACAAACAACCATCCTAATATATTTTAAATTATATTCTTTCTCTGAATGATCAATGCCTCTTCTCTCTGATAACCGTTTTGATGATGCTGTCTCACCATTGGCTTGTAGGTGCAAAGAGACACAAAATTAATTAATCTAGGGCATCAGCTTTCTCTGGAATGGTTGAGTGGCAATCGGATTTTGTTGGCTCGGTTTACAATTACCTGCCGCGAGGCTGCCAGATCTGCCGGCAGGGCGCGGGTCTGGTGCTCTTTGTCACGGGCAGATGCGAGCGCAGCTGTTTTTACTGTCCGCTCTCTGAGGAGAGGCGCGGCCATGATGCAGTATTTGCGAATGAGCAGACCGTGAAGCAGATAGAGGATATCTTGGCCGAAGGCAGAGCCATGGGAGCTCTGGGGACGGGCATTACGGGCGGCGAGCCGCTTCTGAAATTGGACTATGTCCTGCAATGCCTGCGTGCCTTGAAGCGCGAGTTTGGGCCGGAGCACCACATTCACCTCTACACCGGTCTTCTTCCTGAGCGGGAGGTTCTTGAGAAGCTAAAGGCCGCAGGCCTGGACGAGATTCGATTTCACCCTCCACATTCACAGTGGTCCAATCCCGTAGGGTTGAAAGAGGCTCTGCAGGGGGCGAAGTCCCTGGGCCTTGAAGCTGGTGTAGAAATACCAGCCCTGGAAGCGGCTCCGAAGATCGTGCAGGCCGTTGCAGCGGCGGACGCCTTCCTGAACCTCAATGAGCTGGAGTTCTCCGAGACCAACTTTGCCGGGCTGACAGCATCGGGCTTCCGGCCTCTTGATCTAGGCTGCGGAGCTGAAGGAAGCAGAGAGATCGCCACCGAGCACTTCCTTTTGGAGGACGTAAAAGCACACTACTGCCCTTCCCGTTTTAAAGATGCGGTACAGCTGCGGGAACGGATGAAGCGGCGCGCCGAGCGGACGGCGCGTCCGTTTGATTATGTCAGCGAGGAAGGCACGATAATTCACGGCGTCATTGAAGGCGACCTGAGTTTGGCTCTGCAGCTTCTGGAGGAGCTGGAGGTTCCCGAGGAGATGTATTCACTGCGGGAAGATGAAATTGATATCGCTGCACCAATCTTGGAAGATATTTCGAAAGAGTTAAAAAGCATAGATTGTATTATTTCAGTTATTGAAAGATTCCCCTTAGAGGATGGGCTAGTTGTAGAGAGAATACATTTATAATCCTTAAATTCATTGCTAAGGGGCGGTGATTTTGCCGGATGGAGAACGCTGAAGAACGAATCCAGGAGAGGCTCAGAAATTACCTTAAGCGGGACGGCATAGGTATCCGAAAGGCTGTCTTGAAGCTGTTTTTGAGCGATGGAGCTTACACCACAGAGGATGTCTTCACTTACCTGGCGAGAGAGGGTTTCGACGTCAGTTACCGCGGAGTCTCGGCTATGGTTGGGCTCATGAACACACGCCTGGGAATCTTGAGCATCGACGTTTCTGGGGACCACAACGTTTACTCCCTCAAAGGCGACCACAAAGGGGTCGTGAGGTCGGTGCTGGAGAATTATTGACGTCACGGATATTAAAAATCCAAATATTAATATTAAAAAGCCTGTTTTGATATTGCTGCCGGTGCCATATCAATGTTGTAGCAGTCGTAAGTCAGTTTGGCGGTTCGCCTCTTTTCATTCTCTTCAGGTATTTGTTCAGAACCCTATCTGCTAACAGGTTTATGCCCGTCAGGGCAGCATGAACCATTGGCCCAGCAGTCATCCGCTCGCTGTAGAGGCTATGCAGTCTCTTGAGGTGTTGCAGGTTATATTCCAGACACAGTCCCACCAGCTGCCAGTGCTCTGGAAGAGCGCTTTCCTTACTAAAGCCCCTTATGCCTCCGAGCTTTGTGTCGGCAATAGTTGTGAAGAACAAGGGAAGCATGAGCCCCGTGTAGTCTTTCAGGGACTCCACCAGCTCTATGGTCTGGATGATATCCTGAGCGGTCTCTCCCGGCAGGCCCAGGACCAGGCTCGCCACAGGCAGCCACGCCTCCTCATCGAAGAGGCGGTAACAATCCCTGACCATCTCCGGCCACTGCTCGATCTCAGATGGCAGAGCTTTGCGCGGCATATGCATCTCCAGTATGCGGCAGCTTCCGGTCTCAATGCCGATCCAGGCGGACATGTACTTCTGGTCGGAGCCGACGCCTGCGGCTTCAGAGACCTTGCGAAGCAGGTCCTGGTTCTGGTGGACCGTGGCCAGGCTGAGGTGGGAAACATCTATGGAGCGAGGGCCGAGCTGCTTCACACTTCTCATCAGCTCCAGCACTTTCTCTTCATCGGGCTTCATGCCCGAAGAGCCGTAGGTGAAGACGTCCTCAGAGTGGAGCAGGATATCCATCTGGCCGTTCTGCAGGTTCACGCGTGCATCCGCCAGGATATTTTCCAGTGGCCGGTGCCTGAGGGTGCGCATGGTAGGCGAGCAGAAGGCGCACCCTCTCCAGCAGCCTCTGCCAATCTCCACGATGCCTGCGATGGTGGCTCCACGGTTTATGGGAATCTGATCTCCGGGAACCACCCTTCCACGGATCACGGGAGGTACAATTTCGCCTTGAATGATCCTGCGGCAGACCTCGGGAAAATCGCTCTCACCTTCGCCGAGGAAGATATGGTCAGCGCCCACCTTTTCGCCCATCAGCTCCCATGCCCCGTTACCTCCCACAACTATCGTCGGCCGATGCTTTCTGATGAGTGGATGGCGGACAAGAGCCAGAAACTTGGAGCGGTTGTGAGGAGGCCCGCGGTCAATGATATCCTCCAGCTCTCTTTGCGCGATCTTTCCCATGGGGTCGTCATGGGTTATCCCTACGATCTTTGTGTCCGGACCGATGGCTTTGTCCAGGTGATCAGGATGAGCCACCATGACCTCTTCTCTGCCGAAGCCCGACTCCAGGAGGGCGGCTTCGACCTTTCTCATGCCACAGGGTGCGATAATTGCGGAGCCATCCTCTCCCGCGGGGGCAGGCGGGCAGAAGAGCGGCCGGAAGATCCAGTCAGGCATAACCGACTTGGGCATTATGGCGGCAAAGCCCAGCAACACTCCTCCGTTGTAGCTGCTCATCATGGTGGCATCGCTGGTGAGAACAATCCTCTTGCCTGGCATCTGAAAGCCCAATTCTGGTTAATGAAGATAACGTTGTTGGACAGGCCCCCAACAGGTTTTTATCGGATTGCCGACTTCCGAGCCATTGTGCAAGAGAAGTCGTTATCGGAGATCAACGAACGCATTCGCGACGGCTCGGCCCGCGTCGTAACCGCAGAGGAGATGCCCGATCTGGTGGACGAGCTTGGTCCCGCCGGAGCCGTGCGCGAGGTGGATGTGGTAACTACTGGAACTTTCGGGGCAATGTGCTCCTCCGGGGTATTTCTCAACCTGGGCCACAGCGATCCGCCTATAAAAATTCTCAAAGCCTGGCTTAATAAGGTGGAGGCCTACGGGGGGGTGGCAGCAGTGGATATTTTCCTTGGTGCGACGCAGCCCTCCGAGGACAGGGGGATTGAATACGGTGGTGCCCACGTTATTGAAGATCTGGTGGCGGGAAAACAGGTGGAAGTTGAGGCCCAAGGGGCCGGCACTGACTGCTATCCTCAGATGGAGCTGGAGACAGCGCTGCGCCTGGACGATTTCAATCAGGCCATTATGGTGAACCCGCGCAATGCGTATCAGCGCTACAATGCGGCCACCAACTCCTCGGACCGGACGCTGCATACCTACATGGGCACTTTGCTTCCCCGTTATGGGAACATCCACTACAGCGGGGCTGGAGTGCTCTCGCCGCTCTCCAACGATCCCAATTTCGATTACATCGGTGTGGGAACGCGCATCTTTCTCGCCGGTGCTCAAGGCTACGTAATTGGCCCAGGCACGCAGCATAACCCGCAGAATAACTTCTCCACTCTTATGGTAACGGGCGACCTGAAGAATATGAGCACCCGCTTCCTAAGGGCATCCACCTTCCAAAATTACGGTCCCAGCCTTTACCTCGGGATTGGCATACCCATACCTGTGCTAAATGAGAAAATCGCCAGGAATACGGGCGTACGGGACCGCGATATCGCGGTTGCCGTAGTGGACTACGGCATACCTCGCCGGGACAGGCCCTCTTTGAAGATCGTGAGCTATGAAGATCTGAAGTCCGGAACGATCGACCTGAATGGGAAAGAGGTCTCCACCTCGTCGCTCTCCAGCTTCCATCTGGCTCGCGAGGTTGCTCTAACTCTCAAGGAGCAGGTGGAGAAGGGCGAGTTTCTGCTCTCTCAGGCAGTGGAGCCGCTGCCAAGTGTTGGCAGTGCCAGGCCCATGAAACAGACCAAGGAGTCGCCCAACGTTGGAGACGTAATGAGTCGCGATGTGGTCACCGTCCGGGAGGATATTCAGGTGGAGGAGGCGGCAAAGCTGATTGTAAGCGGCAGCTTCGATCATCTACCTGTGGTATCAAGGGATGGAAGACTGATGGGCATCATCACCGCCTGGGATATCTCCAAAGCGGTGGCCAGCGGCAATGCCTCGCGGATCTCGGAGATCATGACCAGGAGGGTTTATTCTGCAAGTCTCGACGAGCCCATCGAGCTTGCCGCCAGGACATTGGACACTCACAGCATCTCGGCTCTGCCCGTTGTGGATAGAGAGAATAAAGTGATAGGAATGATTACCAGTAATCATCTCTCCCGCCTTTTGGCGCGGAGGCGGTAGAATTGAAACTCATGCTCCATGTTGCACCTGGAATCGTGCGCTATCCTCTCATAGCTTCGGTCATCCTTGAGACCTCGGCGCTGGTCAATATCGAGCGGGCCAGCATCGATGCCGTGAGCGGAGAGATCGTCCTGGAAGTCCCTCTGGAAAAGTGCGCAGAGGTTAAGGAGGCCTTCGAGCGGCGTGGTGTCAGGGTTGTGCCCCTGGAGATACCCGTGGTCAGGGATGAAAACGAATGCGTGCACTGCGGTGCGTGCGTCTCCATCTGCCCCACCGGCACCTTCAGGTTCGAGGATTGGCGTGTCATAGCGGATTCGGGAAAATGCATTCAGTGCGGAGCCTGCGTGATAGGCTGTCCTCAGCGAGCCTTGAAGCTGGTAATGAAATAGATTCGTGGCAAAAGTATGATATTTAACAGCTATTCGAATAAGATTCGTGGCAAAAGTATGATATTTAACAGCTATTCGAATAACCAAAGTCGAATAACCAAAGTCCGCAAACGCCCACGAATTCAACGTTTAGGCGTCCACGTCTGCCATCAGCGTTCGGGATCTTCAGCAGTTTTCTAAACGCTCGCGTCTGCAAGAGAGGTTGAATCATAAATTCAATAATATTCAATTTCTAGTATGAATTCGCATTAACTGACTGTCGGCTGCGATCTCCGATAATTTATCATATTCTTCTAATGTATGTGTTTAGCTCCCGCTCAGATTTACTC
>CAZPUO010000008.1:0-8462 GCA_964589745.1 uncultured Methanotrichaceae archaeon | reverse complement strand
GAAATATAATTAACATCATCAACGAAACAGGAGATTTTATATGTAGGAAGGATTAATACTGTGAGAATAGGTTAGCAATGTATATTTTGGCCGTTGTGGGGGATGGATGTCAGTATACATGAATTGCATCTCGGATATAAAGAGATCAGGATTTTTGTCCCGCATAAAGTTTTCTTTTTCTTGCATGCCTTTCGAGGAGGGATTAAATTTATTATATTTCTTTTGCAATCTACTGTGAACCAATATTTTTTAAGATGTGGTGGTGACCAGGGTGTCCGATGACAAGATCATCTCCTGCTTGGGGTCCTTTGCCGAGATCCTGGCTGATCCCAAAGGCTATGAGCTTGAGCGCTTGAAGGATCTTTCCTGTGATGCACCCGATCTCATCTCTTCTTTTATCCAGGCCACTCTCTCCTCGGATGAGACCGCTATGCAGCGCGAATTGAGCGAGTTGGCCGATCATGCATCACGCATCAACAGCTTCCATGCTTGGTTCAACCTGGGAGTGCTGGCTCACCATTTATTTTTTCATCAAGCAGCCATTGAATACTACGAACGAAGCATGCGCCTGGCTGAAGACCTCGGTGATAATAATAATGTTTCGCAGGCTTTGCATGGTCTGGGAAGCCTCTACGCCGAAGTAGAAGACTGGGATCGTGCCTGCCAGTGCTATAGACAGGCTCTGAAAAGACTTGAGGATGGGAGAAATTCCTCTTCTGCGGTTCCTGTTTTGAAGAGCCTTGGTGAAGTCTACCAGATGAGGGGTGAGTATGACGGAGCTCTACAGTGCTATCGCAGGATTCTGGAAAAGATCGATGCCAAGGACAGGAAGGGCCTGGCCGACACTTTGGGCCGCATGGGAAAGGTCTGCCAGCTCCAGGGGGACTTGGCATCTGCAGAGGAATGCTATCGAAAGAGCCTGAGCGAGCTGGAGCGGTCCGGAGACCGGCAAGGCGAGGCGGAGACTCTGGTTGCCTTGGGATCGGTTCATCAGCTCCGGGGGGAGTGGAGCAGAGCCAGGAGTTGCTATGAGACGGCCTGGCATCGTCTGGATGATCTCGGCGATCCGGCTGGCGCCGCCAAGATGCAAAGCCGCTTAGGCGACGTCTACTTCCAGGATGGAAATTGGCCGCAGGCCATGGATTGCTACCAGATGAGCCTGGCAGCCCTGGAGGGCTTGGGAGACCTTGCTGGCACGGCCTCGGTCTTGAACAGCATGGGTTTGGCCTGCCTGGAAAAGGGTGAATGGAAATCTGCAGCGTCCCATTTCCAGAGGGCTGTGGATCTCATGGGACCCCAGGGCAATTTTGGCAGCATGGCATTTGCACTTTCCCAACTGGGTGGCATTCACTACCATCTTGCCCAGCATGACGAGGCTCTAAAGTGTTACCAGAGATGCCTTGAGCTCAAGAGGCGCATGAAGGATTCTGCAGGAGTCACGGCCATTCTGAACAGCATGGGGCTTATCCACGCCGACCGGGGTGAGTGGGAAATGGCAGTCGAATGCTACCAGCAGGCTATCGATCTGCTCAAAGAGTCTGGTGATTCTTTGGAAGCCGCTGAAGTCATTTCCAACCTGGGAAGCATTCATCACCTGCAAGGCGAGCTGGAGTTGGCCAGGGACCTTTACTGGCAGGCGCTGGAGATTCAGGACCGTCTCAACGATCTGCATGGCGCTTCCAAGACGCAAAACAACCTGGGTCTAGTCTATCAGCTCAAGGGCGACTTGAACCTGGCTGCGGACTACTTCCAAAAGAGTCTGGCAGCCAAAGAGCAGCTGGGTGACGTGCACAGCGCAGCTTCTACCAAAGTGAACCTGGGCATGATCAGTCAGCTCAAAGGGGAATGGGATCTGGCACTCTCGCATTTTGAAGAGGCCATGGAGATCTTTGAAGATCTGGGAGATGCGCTTGGCGTCTCATCAGCGCTAAACAATCTGGGAAACCTTTATGCAGACCAGGGTGACGGTCTGCAGGCCATAAAGTACTATAATCTGAGCCTAGATGCCAAGCGTGCCCTGGGTGACAAGCGCGGCGTCGCCACTGCAGTTGGCAATCTGGCAAGCGTCTACTGCCAGTTGGGCCAGCCGGAGAAAGCAGAGGAGCAATACCGCCAGAGCATGGAGGCCTTTCGGGAGCTGGGTGATAGGCAGGGCATGGGCAACTCGCTCCTCGGGCTGGCTGGCCTGAAGGCCGAATCGGGAGATCTAGAAGGCGCCTTGCCGCGTTTCCGAGATTGTCTGGGGATACAAATGGAGCGGGAAGATGCTCAAGGCATGATAGGTGCTCTCGAGGGCCTTGTGAACGTTTGTATCCGGCTGGGCCAGTGGCAAGAAGCAGAGGCGAAGTGCGTTGAGGTTCTAGACGCGCTCCGTTTTGCAGGCGACGTCCAGGCGGCGGCCACGGTTTTGTGCAACCTTGGCAATCTTCGCGCCGAGCTGGGCCGATGGGATATCGCCAAAGAAAGCTACAAGGAAAGCCTGCAGATCCTGGAGAGGCTGGGAGACTGCTACAGCATAGCTGTGGCCCAAAACAACCTAGGCAATATCTGCTATCGTCAGGGAGACTGGACTGCTGCCCTGGAAAACTACCGCTCCAGCCTTACAGCTTTCGAAAAGGCTGGCGATGCAGAAAGCGAAGCTTCCGTCTTGAGCAATGTTGCCAGCATTTGCTACAAAAGCGGTGATTGGTCGCAAGCCCTGGAGTGCTACCAGAAAAGCCTGGACCTCTTCGAGAAGCAAGACGACCTATCTGGGGCGGCCCGCGTCCTCGGCAACTTGGGAAATTTCTACTACCGCAGGGGTGAGCGCTCCCTGGCACTGGAGCACTTCCAGAGGGGTCTGGAGATTCTTTTGCGCCTGGGCGATATACAGGGTGCAGCGGAGATGCAGGCCAACATCGATATGGTCAAGGTCAGCCAGGGAGACATCTTACCTTCCGTTGATGATTACCGGAAACAGCTCCGCGAGCTGGAGCGGCATGGCGACCTCTCCGGCCAGGCTGAGGTGCTGGGGGCGATAGGAGGTGCCTTTGCAGACCGGTGCGAGTGGGATCTTGCTCTCTCCAGTTATAAAGATAGCCTGGCGCTCTTTGGACAGGTTGGCGAGGTCTACAACCAGGCCCAGACCATGTTCAACATGGCCCTGGTTCATAAGGACAAGGGCGATCTTGGCCAGGCATCTTTAATGTTTGAGGAATGCCTGAAGATTTTTCAAAATCTAAATGCTATCCCCTGTGTTGCCCTGGCCAAGCTGAACCTGGGCACCATCCTGGAGATGAGAGGCCATGAGAAAGAGGCGGATCAGCTTCTGAACGAAGCCTTGAGGGTCTTGGAGAGCCTGGGGGCTACCCCGGATCTATGTGAGGGCTATTTGACCATGGCTCTTTTCAAGCTGCGTGAGGGTCGATCCCTGGAAGCCAAGTTCTATCTATCCGAGGCACAGACCCTGATCTCCGGTACCGATTACCAGCCCATGAAGATCCAGCTCTTCAATGCCTGGGGCAAGTTCTATCAGACTGAGACCCTCTACCGTGAGGCAGAGAACTGCTACGAGAAGGCCTTGGCCCTGGCGAGGAAGCTCTCCCATCTCTACGAGGAGGCCAAAGCCATTCGAAATCTGGGAAGGCTGGCGGGGGCCAAGGGGGATTATCGAGATTCTTTGGCCAAGTTGCAGCAGGCCATGGCATCCTTCCAGCGATTAGGGGCCATGTACGACGTCATAAACATTTACCGTGATCTGATCGCTCTCTTCCTGGAACAGGAGGATTATGCGCGGGCAGAGGAGATGGCCATTCTGCTGGGGCGCCAGGCCGGGCTCATGGGATACCCTGATCTGAACATCAAAGCCGTGACCGCCCTGGCATACTGCGAGGCGCATACGAATCGCGTCGCACGAGCTGGAGAAGACTATGCATTTGCTCTCCGCCTGGCCCTGGAGCAGAGCGGCTCTGTTCGTCCCTCTACTCTCCATCATCTCTTAGACAGGGTCATCGAATTTCTGGAGACGGCCCGTCCAGCTCCGGAGAAGGACCTTATCCCAAGCGTTTTGAGGGCCAAGCTTCAGAACGGGGAGTATAAAGAGCTCCTGGCAAGGCTGTGCCCTGCTTTGGAATGTAGCAGAATCGTCTAAAGGCTCGACCACACCACCGAAGGCAAAAAGCTAAGCTGCAGATCCATCTCTGCCAGAGCATGCCTAACTTCGGGCTCCTTGAGAAGGGAATCAAGCTCGTTTAAGCGGCCGATCACGTCCCATATCCTGGCGGCTTTGTGCTCGCTCCTGTAGCGAACGGGAGAGTAATATATATCGCCATGGCTGCTATCCACCTGAACGCCAAAAAAATCTCTTGTATAGAAACCCCTGAACTGGATGATGATAGGCTTGTAGATCATCTTCAAGGTCGGGACATAAAAGTCTTCCAGCATCCTCTGCAGCATCCTATTTTCGGTCTCTGCGATTCTGAGCCTTATGTATCCCTGACCGTGGATATAGTTGGAGTAATGGACGTCATATTTTATGCGAGAGCGCAGATCTGTCCTAAGTCCGAGGGTGAACTCGCAGGTATCTTCCGTCTCCGTAGGGTCCAGATTCAGGAAGTATTTGATGTGGAGGTTGTTCCCATTTTCGAAGGTGATGAAGACGTTAGACTCGTCGCAATCTCCGCTCTTGACCGCAATTTCCTTAACATCCCAGCCAAACAGCCTCTTAGCCTCCTCTTTGGTGAAGCTATGAGACGCGAACTCCCGAACTTTCTCCAGCAGATCTCCCATGGTTTCCATTCAACACTTCTCCTCTTTTAAATCGGATAAACATTATGCTGACATTGGAGAATCAGGACAGGGAAATGATCAGAATCAGCAGTGATGCCGCAAGAGTCAGGGCGATTGTGACCTGCATGAATCTCAAGGCTCGGGGCACATCCGATGCTTTGGGTTCCTTTCCTTCCGGAAGCAGTACGTAGAACCCTGGCTTATCCAGCCGAATGTTCAAAGCACCGGCACAGGCGGACATCGGCCAGCCGGAGTTGGGGCTAGGAGTGTAGCCGTGAAATTTAAGAGCCGCCTCTATGGCATCACCGGCTCTGGCGGGACAGGCTAGGGCCATTGGCAGGATGCTCAAGCGCGCCGGGATGAAGTTGGCCAGGTCATCGAGCTTTGCTCCCGCGAATCCCAACTCCTTCAAATCCGGGGTCCTATAGCCGACCATGGAATCCATAGTACTGATGGCCTTGAAGGCCAATGCCGCCTCCAGGCCCAAGCCAAGGGGCTGCAAGAGCAGATAATAGAATAGGGGCGAGAGGATTGAGTCCACATAATTTTCGGAGAGCGATTCGATCACGGCGGATGTGGCCTGGGCGTGTGTGAGGCCTGCCGTATCCCGGCCTACAAGGGCAGGCAGCATCTTTCTGGCCTCGTTGATATCCTGCTCTACCATCCTGCCGATTTCTGCGGAAACCTGTAAGAGACATCTTATCGCGAAGGTGGATTTAAGAAGGTAGGCAGAGACCAGCAGAGAAAGAAGGGGGACCGAGCCCAAGGCCTTCACCAGGAAATGACTCGCCAGAACCGTGCTTGCTATTACTACTATGGCCAGGGCAAAGCCATGGATGTAAGTCGGTCGCATACGTATGCGTAGGTAGGCGATGAGCTTGCCTATCCAGACCACGGGATGAATTCTTGCAGGCGGCTCTCCTAAGATGAGGTCATAGGCTAAGGCCAGAAGTAATACATCAAGGCCAAAGAAGCTCATACCAAATCACCAAGGAGACCTGTTCCCTTCAGGGGGCAGGAGGAATTGGGTACGCTTCCCAGTATAACTTTTTAAATACTTTGTCATATATGATACCACCTCGAGATGACTGAACTTGTATTGACCGCAGGTTGCAAGCTTGCACCGACCCCAGATCAGGTATCCGAGATAGAGGACACTCTGAAGGCTTTTGCTGATGCTTGTAACTGGATCAATCAAACCGTACCTACAAATCTGAGAAATAGCGTGGTGATCCACCACTTTGTTTACCAGGATGTCAGGTCTAAGTTCGGGTTGTCTGCTAACCTCGTGGTCAGAGCTATCAACCGGGTTGCTGGTAATCGCAAGACTGCTATGCTCCACGATTCTGTTGTCAAGAACTTTGAACCTACCAGCATCGACTACGATGCTAGGATCTTTGCCTTCTGAGAGAAGGACGAGGAGGTTAGTGTAACCCTCTTGAGATCCAGGCAAAGGATCAAGTTGATTCTTGGTGACTATCAACGGGATATGCTCCGAGGTTCCAAGCCTACCAGTGCCACGCTTTGCAAGAAAGGCTCTGAGTGCTACATCAATATTCAAACCAAAAATGAAGCCCCTGAGCCGATCCAGACCGATAAGGTTCTTGGTGTTGATCTTGGTATTACCGATATTGCTGTAACTTCTGAGGGTCAGAAGTTTGGCGGGGAGACTATTAAGAAAATCAAGAAACACTATCAGTCGATGAGAGCAGTTCTTCAGCAAAAAGCTTCCAAAGGTACAAGAAGTTCCAGACGCAGATGTCGCGAGCTTCAGCAACGACTTTCTGGAAAGGAGAGCCGCTACCAGCGACAGATTAACCATGAAATCAGCAAAGCCGTAGTGACCAGAGCACGGGAGATCCATGCTAAAATTGCTCTTGAGGATCTTCAAGGAATCAGAGACGATGTTAGTCAGAAGGCAGGGAAGAATCAACGTCGGAGAGTCAATGGTTGGGCTTTCTATCAGCTCAGGGAATTCCTGACCTACAAAGCTCTTCAAGTCGGCATACCCCTGGTTCTGGTTGACCCTGCCTATACCAGTCAGACATGCCACGTTTGCGGAAAACGGGGAATCCGAAATGGGAAACATTTCAAGTGCGCTTCCTGTAATTGGTCTGATGATGCTGATTTCAATGGTGCCTGTAACATCGCATTTCTTGGGTTGCATGTAGACCAACCTGAAGGCTCGGAGCGACCATCTCTCAAGGTGGTCAATCCAGGGCTATCGAAAGCCCTCTCCCTTTAGGGAATGGGTAGTTTACAGAAGCTTCTCCAGCCTCTTCCAGGCGTCAGCCAGGGCTTCCCCTTTCAGGAGCGCATCCATAATTGTCGCAGCCACAGCGGAATGGTGAATAAGTGTGCAGCTCTCGCAGGTCCAGTTCTCTCCGTCGCTATGTCCGCCCGTTCTGGAATCCAGGCAGGGATAAAAAGGGCAGAAGCAAAAGGCACAGTCCTGCTCCGAAAAATGACAGGGATACCTCTCGCAGTTCACTCTCTCCATTTCAGGGCGCGCTCCAGGGCAGCGATAAGCTGCTCGTTCTCTTTCCTATCTCTCACTGCCACCCTTATGTAGCTCTTCCCCAGGCCAAACGACTGGCAATCCCTCACCAGAACTCCATTGGCCATGGTGCGCTTTGCCAGCAGATCTGAACCCATGCCGGAGGGCTCGATGTTTACCAGAATGAAGTTGACGCTGCTTGGAAGCGGCTCAAAGCCTAGGCTTTGCAGGGCGGAGGTGAGATATGCCAGCTCTTCTCTAATCAGCCTCCTGGACCTTACCAGATGTTCTTCACAGCCCAATAGATACGCTCCGGCAGCCGCAGCAATGGTGCTGATGGACCAGGGGACCCTCGCCCGGTCTATGATTCTGGCAAGTTCAGGGTTTGTCACGCCGAAACCCAGCCGAAGGCCAGGGATGCCGAAGGACTTGGTCAAGGATCTCATGACCAACAAAAAGTCCATTTCGGATGCCATTTGGGCAACGCTCTGCCCTGGATCGGATAGCTCGATGAAGGCCTCATCCACGAGAAGAAAGGTCTCACTCTGCTCACACCGCTTCGCCACGTCAGTTACCTGCTTTTTAGAGAGAAGCCGTCCCGTAGGGTTGTTCGGGTTGCATAGGAAGAGAGCTTTTGCCTCTTTCAGATCCGATTCGCGGAGAAGGGGTTGTCCCTCCTCGCCGATATCTATAGTTTTAATCTTGGCTCCTGCGAGAAGCGACTGGTTCTCGTATTCGCCAAAGGTGGGAAAAGGAATCAGGGCCAGATCGCCCTCCTCCAGGGCAGCCTCCGCGAAGAGCCTGATAAGCTCCGACGAACCATTTCCGGGGACGATGTCCCGGGGCGCTGCGCCAACGAACTTGGCCGCAGCCCTGCGAAAATCGAGGTAGCTGTTGTCCGGGTAGTGATCGATGTGCTTTAACTCATCCAATACCAATTTCTCCAGGGGCGGCGAACCTAGAGGGTTTATGTTGGCAGAAAAGTCCAGCGGCTCAGCTCCGAGGATTGCTGCTGCCTCTTGCACTTTGCCGCCGTGCTTGCACTCCCGCGCCAAAGCAAAGCTCTTCCGTACCCGGTTTATCATGGAATCAGAGGCCTTCTCTTTGTGATCGCATTTCAAACTTGTGGACAGGAATTCCGCATTAACAATCGTGACCAGATCCGCGCACGGCCGCTCGGGGATCGGTATATAAAAAT
>CAZPUO010000007.1:0-23905 GCA_964589745.1 uncultured Methanotrichaceae archaeon | reverse complement strand
GGCTCCTTATTCCTAACCGGCGAGATTTAAAGATACCTGTCATATCAGATTTATATGAGATCCTAAACTGAGCTCTAGGCATTGCTTTGATCTGTGGGACGGGCCTTCCAGCAGAAATCTGGCGCTGGTTAGCACCAAACATAAAATACTTATCTGGTTTGGAGATATGGTCTTCTTAATGGACGTCTCTTTCTCTGCCTGGCGGCACTCTCGCGAAGAGAGCTTACAGCTCAAAGGAGAGAGCTTTTCCTTTCTTTTCGATAGACGCTACACCAATCGGCTCAACAGGATGAGCCGCGTTTTCTTCGAGGCTTATGTCGTTGCCACTAAAGAGCTCGCTGCGCAGGAGGACCGCTTTCCAAGCCTTAGCGAGATAGATGCCAAAATGGAGAGCGGAGCGGTTTATGCCTTCAAGGACCGGCTGATGAAGAACACCGAGTTCTTCGAAGAGGTCAAAATCTCCGGCGTCTCCTATCTCGTTCCACGCGCTTTGAAGTTCGTCGATGCCACGGGCGTCTACACAGATTTGATCTTGAACTTCGAGGAGGGGGTGGTGGTGATGCCCACCAGGAGAAAGATGCCCGCGCCTCAGGAGCCCGAACCTCTGTCCTTGGAGGGAAGCGATGAGCTAGAGAGCCCTGAGCCGGAAAATGTGGCTGCAGAGCCAACCCGCGAGCAGGCAGAGCCAGCTGCAAAGAGCGAGCCAGAAACGAAGCCTGAAACATATCCTCCGCATACCCCGGAGGCATTCGCAGAGATTATGGAACCTGCTGTGCAGCCTGCTGTAGCGACACCGCCACCAGAACCAGCTGGAGATAAGGTAGATGCTGCGGCTGCTTTGAAAGAACCCGTAAAACCGGCTGAACCCAAAAGAAAAATAGCATTGAAACCCGTGGCCATCGCCCTGGTGATCGCAGCCATCCTGCTGGCCGCAGCTGCCATAATATTTCTCAAGGGCCCTGGGACCACTGGTGCTCCGATTTTGGTCGAGTACTCCGCCCAGCTCTCTAATGCCAGCAATGACAGCTATCTCGGCCTGGACATCAACAATCCCAAGGGGATGACCAACGAAATGGAGATGGTGCTGCCCCCGAATATAGACCAGAGCATAAGTGCGCGAGGAGGCACAGTGACCATCTCGCATGCGAATAATACCCTAGTGCGAATGAACTCCAGCAGCGATGCCAGCATTAGGATATACTTGCAGGGCAACTGGACGACGGTTCCCGTGAGCCTCAGTCTTGCAGCACCCGAAGGATACGATACCAGCCTTGTGGTTCATGGCGAGGATTACTTTGTCACGCGCAAGGATGACAGTCTCGTCCTTAGGTTCAACCTGACCCAGGAAGGCGTCAGCTTTGAACAGAGCTACAGCCCGAAACGCTAGCCTGGCGGTAAGGACAGAGAGAAAGAAGGCTGATGCGACTTTAAAGAGAGCTATATCTCTGGGACTCCTTGACCGGAGCCGCAAGGTCCTGGAGAAGGGAAGCTATGTAGAAATACCCATCATAGAGCCCTCCCCAGGCTGGGAAGTTGTCCCTCAGGAAGAACCAGAATACTATAGCAGAAGGCCGGATCTTGCCGAGGCCCTGAAGGGAGAGCTGCCTTTGGAGGCCATCCAACTTCTTCCCCGCGGCTGGTACATTCTGGGTGATGTAATTGTAGTAAAGATTCATCCAGCTCTAGCATCATTTCAGTCCCGAATCGGCCAGGCTCTTCTCGCTTTTTATCCCCGCTGCCAGACCGTGTTGCGCGACTTTGGCATCGAGGGCCAGCTTCGAGAGCCGGTACGCGAGACGATCGCCGGGACCAAAACGGAAACCGTCCATCGGGAGAATGGGGTGCTCTTTCGACTCGATGCCCGGAAAGTGATGTTCTCTGCTGGTAACCTGAGAGAGCGCATGCGCATGAGCCTGGTGGGAAAGGGCGAATTAGTGGTGGACATGTTTGCCGGAATAGGCTATTTCACCCTTCCGATGGCAGTTCACTCCCGGCCCCGTAAGATCATGGCCATCGAGCTTAACCCAAATGCTTACAGCTATCTGTGCCAGAACATCCTCCAAAACCATGTGGAGGAGATAGTTGAGCCCATTTTCGGTGATTGTATGAAAGAGACGCCGCAGGGCGTGGCTGACAGGGTGGTTATGGGCATGGTCCAGATCACGGACAGATATTTACAGAAAGGTATCCAGGCCTTGCGTCCGGGCGGTGTGCTGCACTACCACCAGACCATTCCCTCCTGGGAGTATCCTGCCGCAGCCGTGAAAGACGTCACCGATGCGGCAGCCGCCTTGGGCCGCAAAGCGGAGATACTGCAGTGCCTCAAGGTCAAAAAGTACTCGCCTGGAGTGGTTCATGCCGTGGTAGATGCTTCAATCGACAGGAATTTTTAGGCAAAGAGGCATTATCAGATGTTATGAATGTCTTCTGGTTTGGACATTCCTGCTTTTTCCTGAAGGGCATAAGAGGCCCCTCTTTGCTTTTAGACCCCTTTCACGAGGAAGAGGTTGGCTACCCCTTGCCTTACGTGGAAGCAGACATCGTAGTGATAAGTCATAACCATGAGGATCACAACAATGCAGAAGCCGTGGGCGGCCACCCACTGCTGATCAAAGGACCGGGCCGCCGCATTGCTCTGGGCCTGGAGTTTTTGGGCGTGCCGTCCTACCATGATGAGTATGGCGGACGACTGCGGGGAGAAAACACCATCTTCTGCTTCACGATGGACAAAATAAGGATCTGCCACCTGGGAGATCTTGGGCATCCTCTAAGTCAGGCCCAGGTCGCTGCTATCGGCCCAGTGGATCTGCTCTTCCTGCCTGTGGGCGGAATATACACCATCGACGCTTCAGGAGCGAAAGAGGTGATGAGACAGTTGCGGCCGGCTGTAGCTGTGCCCATGCACTACCAGACCCATGCCCTGAGCTTCGAGCTTAAGCCCGTGGATGAATTCCTCAAAGGCCGGATGGTGCAAGGACCCTTGGAAAGTCTGGAATTAAAAAAAGAAGACCTTGGTGAAGCTTGCAGGGTAGTGCTCCTCAGCTGCCCGGAAGCGGAAAAAGGCGGCTGATCGATAGATTAATAACCACCTGCTGCAAGGTTAGAGGCGGAGCCCGGTAGTGTAGCGGTCAATCACAGGAGGCTCTGGACCTCCCTACCTAGGTTCGAATCCTGGCCGGGCTACTTTTCCAGTTTTATGATGACGCGTTTATTTGATTTTCAGATCAGGGCTCGATACGATCCCTTCTCAACTGGTCCATTGCCTCGCGATTGAGCCGAATCTCGGCCAGCTGAATGGCACCCATAGTCGAGATCATCTTGGTCATCATATCTGAAACCGCCTGGCCGAAGCTCTCCTCTTGGCTGGACAGCACCAGAGACATCGCGCATCCCAGGTTGTAGGCAGTCCAGCCTGCGTAGGTGAAATGGACCATCAGGTCCTCCAGACCGCCTTGAATCCACGGTCCTTCTGAATCTGGCCAGATTACTCTTGAACGTATATCCTTCAAACTCTGGATCTCAGCCTCAAACTGGATTATACCTTCCGACATTAAGTTTCACCTCCGGGCCGCGAAGATTCACCTATCTATTCTATTATTATTGATCGTTACTTCTTCCCACTTGAAGATTGCCGTGTCAAGTACATCGGATCAGGAAGGCACACAGTCTCAAGGTAGGCTTGTCCCAAAAAATGAGAGTGGATAAATTAGGATCAGAGTTCCGATTTTTCTGCGGAGCGGGCCTGTAGTCTTTGTGTAGTCCGTAGAGTTCCGAATTTTTGACTGGTGAGCCCCGAAAACTAGATATAACTATGACGATTAAATAATATTTTTGCTGCGTGTTGTGCTGAAAACTGCGGACCAGTGGGCTGATTAAGCCCTGAGGGCCAAAGTTCGGTGCTCTGGTGGTTGATTTACGCACTATAAAGCTCCGATCGAAAGGAGGGCCTATGGGCGCCGCGCAAGGTCATGTGTAGGTCTTCGGCAGAGCGCGCCTTTTGGGCGCGTGATCGCTAGGTTCGCATAGATGGGCCAGCGGTGCAGGTATGTGCTGAGGCTTAAGCGAGAGTAGGCCCCGCATCAGATGATGTTCGGGCCCCTGTAGAAGGGGCGCTGTGCTAAAAATTCCAGTGCTGCCTCGCAAAAGGCCCAATGCATAATCTTGGGTGAGACAAGACGGTCACGAAAAGTGGCTTGTTCCTCTGAGGAGGGCGCTGAGGATCGGTGTTTGTCTCGCCTATATCTTCCTGCGATTCGGCTGGATGCCGAAAGATTTTCTTTCCTGTAGCTTTGCACTTGCGGGTTGCGTCACTTCACTTGAACGGGAAAGCGTTTTCACACTCCTCATATAGGCATGGAGAAAAATTTATATCCGATCACTACCCTAAAGTTAGTATATAGAAGTGATTATGAGGTGAGATAAAATGTGGGACAAGAGATATCCGTCCATATTCGATATCTTCGAGAGCTTCGCCAGAGGATTTCCCTTCGAGAGAAAGGAGAAGTCCGAAGACGACTGGTTCAAGGAGCCCTTCGAGGATATGATCAAGAGATTTGAAGAGTCGATGCCTGCAGATTTCAAGGAGTTCGTACGTGAGGAGGAGACGCCTCTGGGCGTATCCCGCAGATACGGTCCATTCGTCTACGGCTTCAGCTACACAGCCGAGCCGGGAAAGGAGCCGGTCTTGCAGGAGTTCGGCAACATCCGACCATCACCTCGCGGCATCGAGCCGAGTCTGGGCCGCGAGCCCCTGGTAGATGTCATGAGCGAGAAGGAGAAGTACAAGATCTTTGTGGAGCTTCCTGGCGTGGACAAGGAGAACGTCAAATTGGATGTCGCTGAGGACAGCGTTGAGATCAAGACAGAGGATGACAAGAAGTTCTACAAGATGATCCATCTCGATTCGGTCGTCGATGCAGATAGTGCCAAAGCCTCGTATAAAAATGGAGTCCTGACCCTGGAGCTGGACAAGAAGGAAAAGAGAAAGGGTAAGGAAGTCAAGATAGAGTAAGGTGATCCTAGAGTAAAGCAATCATGTCCCCAAATGGGGCTTTCTTTTTTATATTATCTTTTTCCGTCTTATTTTCGCCTAATGTTTTGTTTTTTTCCGTTCGTATTCGTTCATCGGTATTCGTCCATCGGTCTTTTTTGAATCGTTTCACTCATAAAACAATTTATCTTTTCTTGGCGATTACGATTCATTAGACTAATTAGGATCTATCGTTTTAACGTATATTTTAGTAATAAATCGAATAATGTCATAATATAGCTCGAGATTAAATTGATTATCGAGGCGCCTATCCTCACATTATTATACATTGCTTGGGCTGCGAAACAAATCAGCAAGAATCGTCTCTATATCAATAGTTTTCATAAATATTTCAATCTCAAGCTGCTTATCCAGCCGTGGAGCCAAGCCCAAAAATCCCTTCATTTTAACCTACACGAGGGTAATATGAAATTCACATGAGCTAAAATTGAGGACTTTGCCCTAATAAAACACCAATGTGAAAAATACCTACTTAAATCCAGACAGATTAGTTGAGGTATGCAAAGGGTGAGTGGAGTTTCAAAACTGGATGGAGGAGAGAGTGAGGAATATGGTTGATAAAGACGCGAATGTTATCTTGTCTGGCCTGAAAAGATTAATGCATCACAAATACAGCGACGTAATTCTTCTCGTCTCCGTGATTGCAGCCTTCGGGGCACTTTTAGCGGTATCCGCCATCGGCTAAGGCATCGATGCAGGGAAATCCTGCCCCCATCGGTGCCCAATGCCAATTTTCCGAAAACTTTAGGCAGGCGATTTTACTATCGATCCAATTTCCATTTACGAATGGCGCATGTGATGGAACACATCTTACTTTCGCATGGATGCCACTAAATTTTTTCACAAAGATGGTAAATTTCAAATATGAAAATGCTCATTTTAAATTATGTCAAAAAATGTCGATTTTCAGACGGAAATAATGGCTGCGCTCGACCTCTACAAGAGCTGCTATTCAAAGAAAGACATTAAGGCGCTGTTGAACGTAACTGATCCAGGCTTCTTCGGCTTCGGCTCTGGCCCGGATGAGAAGGTCTTCGGCACTGTTGCATTATCATCGCAACTGGAAAGGGATTTCGCTCAGAGCGGTGAGCTTTCCATGGATTTCGGCCCAATGACCATAGCCGGAGAGGGCAATGCCGCGTGGTGCGCCGGGGACTGCACCATCTCTGCCGAGGTGGGAGGCCAGCGTATCAGGCTGGATGGCAGGATGACAGCGGTGCTTCGCAGAGCGGAAGGCAAGTGGCTATTCGCACACACCCACTTCTCTGTACCGGACCTGGGCCAGCAGGCTGGGCAGTCGTTCCCTAAGAGGTAAACCATCCAAAAATCGTTATCCGCAACTGCAATGGGGTGGGTATGTGAATACGAACACTTGTATTAGCGCCACCCTGTTTCATTTCCTGCGCCTTATCCTCGGCAAAGCAAACATTTCACAAATTGAAGACAAAGATTAAATTACCCTCAGTGCTCTAAACTTCGAGGATTGGCATGGACAAGAATGAAAAGGTAAATGAACTCGCCCGCAGACGCGGCTTCCTCTGGCCCGCCTTTGAGCTTTACGGTGGGGCTGCGGGATTTTACGATTACGGCCCCCTTGGGGCTCCTCTAAAGCGGCGCATTGAAGATATCTGGCGGCAGTTCTTCGTCATTCAGGAGGGGTTTGCCGAGATCGAGGCACCCACCATCGGCGTTGAAGGCATCTTCCAGGCATCGGGCCATCTGAGCGGCTTCTCCGATCCCCTCACCGGCTGCAAGGAGTGCAAGGAAATCTACCGCGCTGACCACCTCATCAAGCACATCGTGGAGGTACCAGATGCACTCAGCAGCGAAGATATCTACAAATGCATCCAAGAAAACGAGATCGTCTGCCCGGAGTGCGGCGGAGAACTGTCCGAGATCTATGAGTTCAATCTCATGTTCAAGACCATGATCGGACCCGGCAATAAGATGGCTGGCTACTTGAGACCGGAGACTGCACAGGGCATGTTCATCAACTTTCCAAGGCTCCTGCGCTACTTCCGCGACTCGTTGCCCTTTGCAGCCGTGCAGATCGGCAAGTCGTTCAGAAACGAGATCTCGCCCCGCCAGGGTGTGATCCGGCTTCGGGAATTCACTCAGGCCGAGGCAGAGATCTTCATTGACCCGCGAGATAAGACCCATCCCCGTTTCGATGAGGTTAAGGACATTCGGATGAAGTTCTATTCTCAAGCGGGACAAGAAAAAGGCGAACCTGAGGAGATGACCTTCAACGAAGCGGTGGAGCGGGGCGTCATCGCTCATCAGACTCTGGCCTACTTTGTCGCCAGAACCTATCAGTTCTTGCTGGCCGTGGGTGTCGCTCCCGATAAAATGCGATTCCGCCAGCATAAGTCGGATGAGATGGCTCACTATGCAGCAGACTGCTGGGATGCCGAGGTTTTCCTGGACCGCCTGGGTTGGATAGAGATTGTTGGCGTGGCGGACAGGACGGACTACGACCTCAAGGCGCACACGGCCCAGAGCAAAGTGAACCTGAGTGTCTTTGTGAACTACGATAAGCCCGTAAAGAAGCAGAAGCTAGTGGTCAAGCCGGACTTCAAGTCTCTGGGACCGAGGTTCAAGGGCAAGGCCAAGGCCGTGGGCGAGGCGCTGAAAGCCCTTGGCCCTGAGGAGCTGAAGGCCGATAAGATAAGAGTAGTTGTGGATGGTGAGACCATCGAGATCGAGCCCGCGCTTGTCTCCTACGAGACCGTGGAGGAGGAGATCCGGGGCGAAGAGATCATTCCCCACGTCATCGAGCCCTCTTTCGGAATTGACAGGATACTCTACACCGTGCTGGATCACTCCTATTACGAGGACTCCATCGATGGCGAGACCAGAGCCGTTCTGCGCTTCAACCCCTCTGTGGCACCCATCGAGGTGGCGGTCCTGCCCTTGATGGATCGCGAAGAGCTGGCTCTTCCCGCCAAGAAGATCCAGGAGGAGCTGCGAGGCATTGGGCTGCGCGTGGACTACGACACCTCGGGGTCCATCGGTCGCAGATACCGCCGCAACGATGAGATCGGCACGCCCTACGAGGTCACGGTGGACTACGAGACGCTAGAGCAGGGAACGGTCACCATCCGAGACCGGGACTCCATGCTTCAAGTCAGAGTGCCCCTTGAGAGGGCGGCAGAAAAGCTCCAGGACCTGCTCAGCAAAAGGCTGAAGTTCGAGGAGGCAGGCACGCTGGTCGGGCCTGCAAAAGAAGCGTGATGAGCCTATTTCATTCCAGGGTGAGATAGCCCTTGTGGAATCTCGATTTGCAGTGGCGCTCTAAACTGGTCAAAGAGATCAGGAGAAAGTCCATCCATCTCACTGGCCTGTCCGTGCCTGTGGGCATCCTGGTTCTTGGCCGGGTTTACACGGGCATGATGATCGCTCTGGCCTTGGCTGTAGCGCTGCTGTTGGAGCTGGGAAGGCTCAAAGGCAAGATACGTCTGCCCGAAGTACGAGATCATGAAGAGGAGAAGGTAGCCGGGTACATCTATTACATTGTGGGCAGCCTTCTAACAGTCATTCTTTTTCAGCCTATGATCGCCGTGGCCGCCATGCTCATGCTCTCCCTGGGAGATGCCGTGAGCGGTCTTATCGGGTCTGTCCTGGAGAACTCCAATGTGCGAGGTTGTAACGAGCGCTGGCGGGTCAAGCCGATCCCCATCGTCACCGGCATGTTTTTGGCCTGCATAGCCATCGGCTATCTATCCTCAGGCCTGACCGGGCTGCCTTTGCAGGTCTACGTCGCCGGAGCGGTTGGCGCAACTGTTGCGGACTCCGTAGCCCTCATCTTCTGCCACAGGAACCTGGATGACAATCTCACCATACCGTTGTTCGCTGGCGCTCTGATGAGCGCGGCCGTACTGGCGGGCTGAGAAAGGTTTTTTAAAGTATGCCATTGTACTCACCTCCAGCTTTTGGCACAAGCGGCAAATGCTGCTTTGTCGGAGAATAGGAGGAATGAGATGGATATTATTTTGCTCGGTCCACCGGGATCTGGTAAGGGCACGCAGGCCAAGATGATTGCCGACAAGTACAAGGTAAAGCATGTCTCCACGGGAGACATCCTCAGGGAGAACGTTCGCAACGGCACGCCCCTCGGAAAAGAGGCAAAGAAGTTCATGGATGCCGGAAAGCTCGTTCCCGATTCGCTCCTCATAGACATCATCAAGGACAGGCTGGCCAAGGACGATGTCAAGGCAGGCTGGATGCTGGACGGCTACCCCAGGACCATTCCTCAGGCAGAGGCTCTGGACAAGATCCTTCCAAGCCTGGGCCAGAAGATCAACGTGGTTCTGAACATTGATGTTCCTGACCAGGAGCTCATCAAGCGCGTGACGGGACGAAGGATGTGCAAGTGCGGAACCACCTATCACGTTCAGTTCAATCCACCAAAGGTGGCAGGAAAATGTGATGCCTGCGGTGCAGACCTGTATCAGAGGCAGGATGATACCGAGGCCACGGTCAAGCAGAGGCTGCAGGCCTACCACGCTCAGACCCAGCCCCTCATCGACTATTACAATAAGAGGGGCATCGTAGCCACCGTCCTCGGTGTGGGCGATATCAAAGCCATCTTCGGCGAGATCGTCAAGGTTCTGGACAAGATCTGAAGTCCAGAAATTTATTTTCGTGCTTTTATTTTTGAGCTTTTTTCAAACATCCTCTGATCATCTGGCGGTCTTTCTGTTTAGGGTATAGCTTTTAAACCCAAGGATGAAAAGCAAAGCCTGGAGACAAAAGGAGCTATAACATGA
The DNA here is from genome assembly GCA_964589745.1 of uncultured Methanotrichaceae archaeon. Classification (GTDB taxonomy): domain Archaea; phylum Halobacteriota; class Methanosarcinia; order Methanotrichales; family Methanotrichaceae; genus Methanothrix. Next base: position 14,086 of record CAZPUO010000007.1, on the reverse strand, counting down.
TTCTCGTTTACTCTCTGGGAGGTTCCATCCTGGCCGGTAGGAACACGAAGAGCCTGAGCGATTACGCGGAAGCTTTGAAGAGGCTTGCCAAGGAGAACAAAATATTCGTAGTAGTCGGCGGTGGAAAGATCGCCCGCGAGTACATTGAGAAAGCGCGCGCGCTAGGAGCTAGCGAGCTTTTCTGCGATCAGATCGGCATCGGTGCCACCAAGCTCAACGCTCTGCTGCTGGTCGCCGCTCTGGGCGACGCTGCTCCCCAAGAAATTCCTGAGTCCTACAACCAGGCAGCCGAGTCTCCGTTCAGGATTGTGGTCATGGGCGGCCTCTCCCCCGGCCAGACCACTGACGCCGTCTCCGCCATGCTTGCCGAGCGGGTGCATGCCCACAGGCTTGTGATCGCCACCTCTGTAGACGGCGTCTACACCGCCGATCCCGAGAAAGACCCCTCTGCGCAAAAGCTGACCGTCATGACGCCCCGCGCCCTGGTGCGCCTAGCCATGGAGACAGAGATGAGGGCCGGATCACGCTCGCCCGTAGATCCGCTCGCCGCCAAGATAATCGAGAGAAGCTCTATTCCCACGTCCATCGTTCTTGGCAGCGAAATAGATAATTTGAGAAAAGGTGCCCTGGGAGGGCACACTGGAACGGAGATCAAGCCGGAGTGAGCGACTTGATGAGGTCTCCATTGTTGACGATGCCCCAGAGAACACCGTCCTCGGAGACCACCAGCTGGCTGGCACTAGTCCTGCCCAGCATCTTTATGGCCTCGTAGATGGGCTCCTCGGAGTCGATGGTGAGGAAGCCGCGGGTCATTATCTCCTTGACTTCCTGGGTAGCCCCTCCATCCGCCACAGCCCGGGCGATATCGGCCAGGTTGATCAATCCAGGAGAGCTGTCGTCCACCAGGGCCTCCTGAACGCCGTTGTGCACCAGAATGCGCGACGCCTCTTGCAGTGATATATTTGGAGGGATGCGCACAGCCTGGCGCGCTATCTTCTTGATGGGTATCTTGGGAACAGAGATCATCTCCAGGATCTGCAGAATGAGCCTGCTCATGGTATCGTCCCTACCCACCACCTTGCCCCGAAGATAGAGCTTGTTGACAGGCGTGGGCCCGATCTCGATCTCATCTCCTACATCGAAGTTTCTGATGTTGCCAATTACCCGCACCACACCATCACACCGCTGAGAATGCATGACCTTGTTGAAGATGATTTCACTGACTGTGGCACCCTCAACCAGAACGCCGTTTCTTATAACCGGAACATTTACCACATCTCCTGAGGCCTCGATGTTGAGAGCCTCATAAGCCGCGCCTGTGGCCCTGTAGCCCCCTTTCGGCCCTGGAACCCCTTCCACCAAATTCAGGGCCTTCAGGGATTGCATCTGGTTCCTGATGGTCCCAGGGTTGCGGTCAATAAGCTCGGCGATCTCTTCGCCCTTTACAGCTCGTCCTTCGACACGATGAATGTTGATCAGCGCCGTTAAGATGTCTCTTTGAACTGGTGTTAATTCCATAATTCGATCGGCATTGTTCATGATTAATGTCCTATATAGATTTATTGATCCTTCAATGAATAAACAAAAATTTTTTGTGGTTCGGATAGAGGTTTTGACCGCTGTAAAGTGGCATTTTTGCCTAAATAGGGATATGAACTCGTTACTTGCGCATTGGACAGCTCTTGCTGCCCTTATGAGGAAAGCGGTCCATACGCTGCCATATTCTCTTCAAGGGCTCTTCAAAGATGCTGCCCCAGGACACCGGGTAGCAGGCGCAGGGATAGACTTCACCGGCGGGCGTCACATGCAACCAGCTGCTAGCAGCAAAGCAGCCGAAGCGTTTGTACGCGTCCGGAACAGAAAAGATCCTGGGTCCATCGGCGCAAGAGACAAAGCCAGCCAGCAAGGCGTGATCCTCGGGTGACAGAGCCGTGCCCTTTCGACCTGACCAGCGTCCCGTCGGAACCACCTCGAAGAAAGTAAGTTCGTGTGCGCCCGTACGCAAGGCCAGGTCGTGAAACTCCTGCAGATGATGCATGTTCTCACGCCGCAAGACCACGTAGAGGTCCACCAGCAGTCCTGCTTGAAGGGCGTTTTCTATGGCATCCATGGCATCCTGGAAGACCCCCCGCCTTCCCCGCAGGGCATCGTGCTCCCCAGGCAGGGGACTGTCCAGGCTCACGTTGACAGCGTAGAGGCCTGCATCTTTCAGCCGGCGCGCGAGCTTTGCCGTGAAGCCCGCGCCCGAGGTGAACAGATTGGAGATGGCCCGATCGTCCACGCTCTCCACCAGATCGGGCAGCTCGCGGTAGAGCGCAGGCTCTCCCCCGTCGAAGATCACCAGAGTGGTCCCCAGATCGAGGATCTGACTGATGAGGTTCTTGACGATCTTTGGAGACAACTGCTGCTTCTTTCCCGAATCCGGCAGGGCGCAGTGGGCGCATCGATTGGGGCATTCCTCGGTGATGGAGATTGTCACCTGATCAGGAGTGCGCCTGCCGAGCAGCGCCTTGAGCCGGCTGTCAGCCAATCGATCGAAGGCAGGACTAGGCAAGGGCGGGAGCCAGGTAGATAGGTACAGCTTTTCTTCGGCCATGACCGGGATTTGCCCGTCAAACATCCCCAGGTAGGATTTTATCATCGGCAGGTGTGCCAGTGGGCCATCAACATCGATCTTCACCCGGCCTTCCTGCAAAGAAGCTTTGGCCCTTAGCAGCGGATTATTAAGGAGAGAGTAGGACCTGCCTTCGGATTTCATCTATAAACGTCCTCGGGCTCGAAGACCTTCTCACCCACAACGGTTCCATCGATGGTGCGATAGAAGCAGGATCTATAGCCGGTATGACATGCTCCGCCCTTCTGCTCAATCAGCAGCAGTATGGCATCCTGATCGCAATCAATTCGGATTTCTTTCACAAGCTGAAAATGCCCCGAAGACTCGCCCTTTAGCCAGAGCTTCTTCCTCGAACGGGACCAGTAGTGGGCCTTGCCTGTCTCGCGCGTTTTTGCCAGCGCCTCATCATTCATGTACGCCAGCATCAATACCTCGCCGGTCCTCCAGTCCTGGGCGATGGCCGGGATCAACCTATCACTCATCGATGATGATAGTGAATATATCCTATAAAGGTCTAGCTGACGGAGATGAGATGTGTGGCCTGCAAGGGCAGGGGTCTCTGCGGTCGGCCTGTCTGCCCCATCCTGCGCAGGCTGGAGAAGATAGCGGCTTTGCCCAAAGTGGGAGCGCGCATGGAAGGGCTTTCACCGCCCGAGGTGTTCGTGGGCAGGCACGACTATCCTCTGGTAAGAGCGGGTCCGATGGTGCCTGCGGGCGGGCCCCTGGAAAAGCCCTCCCTGGGAATGGACATCGGAGAGATCATCGCTGCGCGCTCCGCGCTGGTCCGCTCCGAAACAAATATCACCGTAAAGGAGGCGGAATCTCCAGGTAGGCTGCTGGAGGCCTGCCAGCAGATAGCTATGTCCTCCGCACCAGTAGGCACAGAGGTCTTCTTTCGCAGGCCGCCCCAGGGCAGGGTGCAATTCGACGGCGTTCTCTCTCCTTCCGGCCCTTCGGGAGAGCTGAAGGGGATGGAGATTACCACCAACCCCATCATCCCCAGAAAAGTCGACAGGATCGTAGAGGATCGGGATGCGTGCGCTGCTTCGGCCGCAGCCGAGCTTTACTTCTCCGGGATAGGAACAGACCACATCTCTCGCATGCTGTCTTTGGGCCTTTTGGGCAAGAAGAGAAAGCTGGTGCCTACTCGCTGGTCCATCACTGCCTCGGACGACATGATCGGCAAAGCCCTCAAGGACACCATCCTGGACAAGCCGCAGGTAAACGATTATTATCTCTTCTCCGGGGAGGATTTGGGCAACCATTTTGAGATCCTGCTCTTGCCCCGGCCCTTCAGCTTCGAGCTCATCGAGATCTGGATGCCACGTTCGGTCTGGGCCGAGGACGGCTTCATCGGCAAAGACGGAGAGGACGCCCGTCCCAGGAAGGAGTACAGCACCCTCTCAGGAGGCTACTATGCCGCCCGCCTGGCGGCCCTGGAGTATCTGGCAGCAAAAGGAAGACAGGCAGCAGTTCTGGCCGTGCGGGAGATCTCCGAGACCTACTGGGCACCGCTCGGAGTATGGGTGGTCCGGGAGGTGGCAAGATCGGCCCTGCAGGCCCCACCCCAGAGGTTTGTCAACTTCCGCGAAGCTCTAGTGGAGATGAGCGGGAGATTAAGAACGCCCCTAGAGAAGTGGTGTACTTCTTCCAAGACAGCTACCGGTCCCATACAGCGAAGCCTATCCGAATTTTAGCGATCATGCCATCTTCGCTGAGGGCACAACGCCTCTTGCTCCTCCTTTTCAAAAAATTTATCTACGCGGGAATACATAATAGTAATAAAATGCGCAAGTGAGTGATACAAAATGTGGGGAAGAAACTATCCGTCCATATTCGACATCTTCGAGAGCTTCTGGAGGGATTTTCCCTTCGAGCGAAAGGAGAAGTCGGAAGAGGAATGGTTCAGAGAACCGTTCGAGGAGATGATCAAGAGATTCGAGGAGTCCGTTCCTCCAGAGTACGAGGAATTGGTTAAGGAGGAGAGCACACCTTCTGGTGTGACGCGCCGCTACGGCCCCTTTGTGTACGGCTTCAGCTACACCGCCGAGTCGGGAAAGGAGCCGGTCTTTCGGGAGTTCGGAAATATCAGACCTTCCCGCCGAGGCATTGAGCCAAGCCTGGGCCGCGAGCCCCTGGTGGACATTATGGAAGAGAAGGAGAAGTACAAGATTTTCGTCGAACTTCCTGGTGTTGACAAAGAAAAGGTCGAGCTGGATGTAGCGGATACGAGTGTGCAGGTCAAAACCGAGGACGATAAGAAGTTCTATAAGTTGATCGAGCTTGAATCCGCTGTGGACCCGGACAGCGCCAAAGCCTCCTACAAGAACGGTATCCTGACTCTGGAGCTGAACAAGACGGAGACGAGAAAGGGCAAGGAGATAAAGATCGAGTGATCCAATGAGGGCAGGCGACTGTTGGACAGGCAACTGTTGTCTGACCTGCACTCCAGTATCAAAATACTATCCTTCCTCAAGGCATTCCGTGCACTTTAACCCGGAAGGTCAACAATTCGGTGGTTTCAGGCTCTGTTTCATTGTAATCGAGGTCAGAAAATTAAGCCATTAAACGAGCAGCTGAAGTTTGTCTATTGACCTTCGCTGCAGTGCCCGGCGAAACAGGTTAGCCAGTGCACCGGGCAGAAAAATCCGAAAAACTCACGGAGAACTCAATTTGTTTCAATGATCCGTGCAGAGGCATGAGACTGTAAAACATGGAATAGGGTTGAGGCGGAACTTGAAGGTTTCAGATGCGTTCAATATCTGAGGTGGAAATGAAGGCAGTTAGGATTCACGAGTTTGGCGGGCCGGATGTTTTGAAATACGAGGATGTCCCAGTGCCCCAGCCAGGTCCAGGTGAGATTCGGATCCGGGTCATTGCTGCAGGAGTCAACCCGGCCGACTGGAAGATGCGCGAAGGCTGGATGAAGGTTCCTCTGCCAATAACAATGGGTTTGGATTTAGCAGGCATCGTGGATGCGGCAGGCGAGCAGGTCAGCTCCTTCCGACCAGGGGATAAAGTATTTGCAAAGGCGTCACCGCCGCATGGTGGATATGCGGAATATACTGTGGTCAATGTTTCCCAGGCAGCATTAAAACCGAAAAGCATCGGATTCATCGAAAGTGCAGCTATTCCGGTGGCAGGGCTCACTGCCTGGCAATCGCTCTTCGATATTGGCGGGCTAAAAGATGGACAGTCAGCGCTTATTCACGGTGCAGCAGGAGGTGTTGGGAGCTTTGCAGTCCAGTTCGCCAAATGGAAGGGAGCGCACGTCATCGGCACCGCTTCAGGTGGCAACGCACAATTCTTGAGAAGCATAGGTGCTGACGAAGTGATCAACTACAAGACCCAGCGGTTCGAAGATGTCGTGCATGACGTGGACTTGGTGCTGGATACCATCGGCGGGGACACTTTCGAGCGATCGTGGGGTGTGCTGAAGCCGGAAGGCATTCTTGTCACCACGGTAGCCGACGTTCCCGAGGGAGCGGAGAAAGCTCACGGCGTACGCGCGAAGCACATCGTAAGTCAGGCCGACGGAAGAGAGCTTGCAAAGATCGCTGCTATCATCGATGAGCAGCATGTCAAGCCCATAGTGACGACGGTGCTTCCACTTGCAAAAGCGAGACAGGCGCAGGAGATGAGCGAGAGCCACCACGGACGCGGCAAGATCGTTTTGAGAGTAGCGGAGGATCCGAAGTAAAGCACCACCTTTTTTGTGATGCATGGCCTGAGACATGATTGATGCCCTCGGCACATCTTCAGGGAGAGTTTCAATTACCTCTCACGGATGACCGACCCAACTTCCGTTGGACGTTCCCTATCAGAACGGGGGGGTCGAGTATCACTCCCCAGCGGATTCTTGCTTGAGCGATGCCATGTCGATGACAAAACGGTACTTCAAATCACGCTTTACCATACGATCGTACGCTTCGTTGATCTTCTGTATCGGGATAACCTCCACGTCGGCGGCGATGCCGTGCTCGGCGCAAAAATTGATCATCTCCTGCGTCTCCTCGATGCCGCCGATGAGGGAACTCGCGACGCTGCGGCGCCGGAAGGCGATCAAATCGCCGTCCAGGCCAGGCTCCAGCGGCTCAATCGCGCCCAGGATCACCAGTATGCCGTCGCGCTTCAGCAGGGCCACGTAAGGGTTGATGTCATGCGAAACAGGAATGGTGTTCAGGATGAAATCGAGGCTGGATTCGTGCTGCCGCATTACCTCTTTATCCGTCGATAAGACGACATCCGCACCGAGCCGGGACGCATCGTCCACCTTCCAGGGCGAGGTCGTGAAAACCGTCACGTGCGCGCCCATCGCCTTGGCTAACTTGACGCCCATGTGACCAAGACCGCCCAGCCCGACGATGCCGACTTGGTGGCCTGTGCCAATCTTCCAATGGCGCAGCGGTGAATAGGTGGTGATGCCGGCGCAGAGCAACGGTGCTGCCGCTTTGAGGTCCAGTGTTTGCGGAATCTTGATCACGAATTTTTCGGTCACTACGATCCTCTTTGAATATCCGCCGAAGGTGAGCTGACCTGTAACCCTGTCCAGATCACCATAGGTCCAGGTCGGAGCGTTCAGGCAGTACTGCTCCAGCCCTTTGGCGCATGCTTCGCAGTGCTGGCAGGAATCGACCATGCATCCGACACCGACTGTGTCGCCACTCTTGAAATCGGCTACATGCTTGCCGACTTTGCTAACCAGGCCGACGATCTCGTGCCCCGGAACCATCGGATAGCTCGAGCTTTCCCAATCGTTGCGAACATGATGCAAGTCTGTATGGCAAACGCCACAATACAGGATGTCGATTCGCACATCGTGTGGACCGACCTCTCGTCGGGTAATTTGAAAAGGGCCCAGAGGCTGATCGGCACTTTGGGCGGCGTAAGCATTTGTTCTGTACATATTTGATCGCCTTCAATGGATCGACATAAAGCAAATGAATAAAAGTTCGGATGCTTCGACCTTATTTCTTCAACGACGCATAGTATGACCCGGCTTTGTCGAAAAAGGCATTGTATTCGCCATAGAGTTTTGCGACGTCGCCTCCCCTGGGATGCGCCCAATCATGCAACCATTCAGCAACTACCTGCATCCACGTGACTGGAACCACCCCTGCCTGGATCATTCGATTCACCGCAATATTATGTGCATCCAGTGACTCAGAGCCCGCAGTGTCCATGACGCCATAGACCTGGAAGCCTTCCCGCAATCCATGCAGGGCGCTGTGGGCAAAGCACATGCTGGTCCAAAGCCCCGTGACCAGCAATTGCCTGCGCCCAGTTTTTTTGACGGCATCAAGGACGGCAGAATCATCCAACGCGTCGAAGGAGGGTATCTTCGTCCGGTCAATCAGCTTGATGTCCGGAAATATCTCTAGTAGCTCCGGGAAGAATTTTCCGCTGAATCCATCCTGACCGATGGAAGTGAGCACAGTAGGAATTGACATGAGCTTGGCCCCCTTGGCCAACGCCGTGACATTGTTCCTGATAAGGGTGCGATCATGCGATTCGACCCCAAGTAGCATTTGGGGCTGATAGTCGATGATCAAAAGTACACTATCCTCTGCCTTCAATGGTTGGATAAATCTGTTCTCCCCTGTCATTATCATCACCTTAACAAATGAAATCAATCATCTTTTTGTTTTTTTGGCGTTTTCTAATCTTTCAGTTTCTTGCCGGTCGCTGAATTCAACCCGATCGGGATTCTGTTGCAAAATTGTTTATTACTTAATAGTTAGATAAAAATTTAAATCTTTGGTCTGTATGTCTTGAGCCATAAAATGCGATGCCTCGGTGCTCATCAGATTTTGCCAGCCATGTGACTGCGACGACAAAAGGCAATTCGAGGACGCGCATTCGTGAAAGATCAGTAAACTCAAATTACAGCTATTCATCACGAGGCTTAGTCAAAGGGCTGCCAGTAAAGCTGTCCATTGGCCGCGCAAAAAAGCCCCGATCAAAAAAAAGACGATGCCGCCGGGGGAGGACCAAGATGAAACACGCACAACCCCCTCTTTGTCCTGTCTCTTTTTCATCGCCGCCCTCTGCGGCCGCCGGAATCCGGCTTGTCCTGCCCCTGCTCGAACCCGTGAAGCCCACTTACTCCAACTGGGCCAACTGAACGCCAAAGAGACCCTCGACAATAACCACAGAATGTTCCAGGCCCCGGATCTCTGATGCCCAATACGGCCATCGAAAGCGATTTCCTTGAGATGATTATTGTTTGTACTGCGCTGGAATATCTCCCTTGGAATCAGTTGGTACAAGGATGACCTGGACCGGTTTTATTATTATGTTGTTGTTCACTACAGCGTTCCCGCCAGGAGCGGTATTGATGGCGCTGGCAGATATGCCGCTAACATCAATATTCATATTATTCATTGAGTTTTTCTGGCCTGGAATCGATGACGACCCACCGCCAAGAGAGCCATCCATGCTCGACGCCAGCGCAGCGTCCACCGTCTGTTCAATGCCGTCCCCAAGACGGTCGTCAGCTTCATCTGCATCGCTGCCGTGTCCTTTGCCGGATACGCGAATGTCCATAGAATTGCCTGAGTTCTGGTTGTCTGGATCGCCGTTTTGAGTCCCCTCGTAGACCACATCCCGTTCCTTGACGGTATTCATAGCAGTCAAGTCACCCACGGTCTGCTGAGGATGTGATCCGCTCATTTGTATCTCTTCTTTTTCCGGCTGGCAGAAAGATCCTCGATCACCCCTATTATCCTTCGACCATGGGAAATAGATCGTCCCGCTGGAGAGCTGAAGCTGACCCAGTGGGAGGTCCCCATTTTGATTCTTGAAACCTGAATAGAATTTATCGGCATTATCCGGAGACCTACCGGCATCAATTCCCTGGACAGCGGCAATCTGCGCTGTGAAACATAGCAGGATTATGAGTACTCCCGTTACAAGGGATTTGTTGAATCCCATCATGTTCCTTATTTAAATCCCCCCAGTTATCGGCTACACACCTTGATGTTGAATTTTTATTAATTAGGCCAGGCACAGCTAATAGTGGCATCTCCGCGACGCCATTTGCATCCGCGTTATCAGATAAAAGATTTGATAATATTTAAATTTTTCCAGTATTTTAATTCTTTTGGGATATTCAATCAAAAATATAGGTCTGAGATCACTGCAAGTCAAGATCGCTCATTCAAAGTAAAGGAGAGATGAAGCAGAAAAACTTGCAAATCGTATAGCTTTGCGAGAACGTCCAAAGAATCGATGTAATTCAGGTTAAATGACGGGCCCGCCAGCGGTTGCCTTCAGTGTAGCGCGTCAGTTAATCGGTAGCGTTCTCCTCCCCTTAAACCTATAAGCGACAGTTACCAGTGACCACAAGGATTCAATAGAGTGTCTATACATATTGATTCTGCCTTTTCAGTCTTCATAGTTATATATAGTAAATACGGTATTCATATAAGTAATTTACGTTGGAAAAAATACGTTTACTCGTAGTTTATGGCGATATATCTACTCATTATGCAAAGTATTATTCTCGCTATTTTCCTTGCAGACATATCGTGCGGTAAGCCAAAGATCCATGGCTACATCAGCACACGAGGGGAATTAGAGATATCCCTCGTTATATGCGAAACGGCTGCTATCTCTTAGCCACTGGGAATGATCGAAATATCCCGGCAATTGTCAATATTCCATACGGCGAAAGTCGATAAGAGTTTTCATTCTCCCTCCTTTTCCCGACCAAGGCTCTCCAGGCTTTCTTCTTACGAGCTTATAGCCACAGGAGCAAAATGTTCTTACATTGCCAGCCAGGGATGAAGATAGGCCTGTTGGCTGGCCGGGCCGATGATCTCTATTCCCAGCAATAGCTCAATTCCTGGAATGACTTCATGACCTTTAGTCCACAAAAAAACTTATCCATATATCTACTAACGCCTATTGGGCGAAGGATGTACCACTTACCCCCAAGATGAACCTCTCCCTTCGCTCAATCCCTTTCCATAGCCTTGATAATACGAACGCTTGTATCCAATCGGCCCGGGGTCTCCCTGCAAGACCTTCTCATTAGGAAGAGCATAAATAACCTTTTATTCCAGTGCGTTCATATATCGTGAAAAATTTAGGAGGATTGGTAATGGCTAGGATAGTTTTCTTGCCAATAATGGTTGCGGTTTTTCTGAGCACCACATTTGCAATGGATTTGACCGGTGATTGGAGAGCTAACACGGGCGAGAACATCTATATCAGGCAGGTCAATAATACCGTCTGGTATTATGGCGAGTCGTCTGCACAGAACGATAATTGGACCAGTGTTGGCTATGGCACCCTGGAAGGCAACACAGTGAAGCTGAACTGGACTGATGTGCCTAAGGGTAAAGCAAGTTTGATGGGCACTGTCGCGTTGAATGTCACCTCAGATGACGAACTACAAGTGATAGACCAGACGGGCGGGTGGGCCACCAAGGGAAGAAAGTTGATGAAGATTAGTACCGGGTTCTGATTATCTACGATTACATCCCGCAAGGCAACTTTCTCCTTTTTTGCGGTATATGATTTCCTAAGATTTGCATTATAAAAACTTTCAAAATATTCAAATTTGTAAATCATTCGCTGAGCGATGGCGAACTATAGCTCTCTGTGAATACGCCGCAAAGGAAATTATAATCTTGAAGTTACAGATTTGGTTTTTTAAAAATGATTTATATCTATGATTCTGGCGAACCTGCCCTAACAAATAGGATTATATCTTATCCAATCGTGTGATCGCCCGGCGAAGATTAGCCTTTGCAGGTATCAAAATCAAAGTATAAATTTTTTAACCCCATATTTCCAGTGGAAAGATGATGGTACTTTGATTTGTGTCGCCGATGTTGTTCCCAAGGTGGAAACGGTCCGCGATTGAGCTACGCTTCCTATCAAGGAATGGTGACTTGAGTTCAAACTAGGGATTGATTCAGCCGCCTGGGTGGATCTTCTACACGCCCGCTTCCAACTGTCGCAGCGAAGCAGAAAGCAAAAAAACGGTCATCGACTGCCCGTATATGGCCTTAAAAACATTCATGGGATTTACGATAAATGTATAAAGGATAAAACTATTAGATTTTTTGAAAATTGACATCTGCCCAAACAGGCGGAGACGGTCGTATACCATAATAGGAGTTGCCCTCGAAGAGACTTGTTGAATAAGTCTGCCGTCGGCTTCGATATGCTTCAGTCGAATCGAGCAAAAATAGAAATTGGCATCTATACATGTCCCTATATCTGAACCTCTTGCAGGCTATCACTGATATCTTTGGATTGGTCTTAATTGGTTTACTTCTGAAGAATAGATCGATCATCTCGGAGGCACATAGGTCGGTTTTTGGCAAACTTGTGACAGACTTTTCATTGCCTGCGCTGATCTTCGCATCACTATATAGCCAGACTGTAAAGATGGCTGACGTCAAAGGCGCGGTGATCATGTTCACCACCAGCGTCGTCTGCATAGTTCTGGCCTGGGCGGCGGGAAAATATCTGAGCCTGAAAGGCCCGCAGTTAGGTGCGTTTGTGATAGCGGCTTCGTTTGGCAGCTCGTCCAGTTTGGGGTATTCAGCGGTTAGCCAAGTCTTCCCGGGGGACACTACAGCCATCGCTGACGCCGTGACGATAAGCGAGCTGGGAGTGGGTATTCCGGCATCCGTTCTTGGCGTAGCCGTTGCCTCATACTTTGGCCACGGAGATGGGCGCCTGGACTCGACTCTGAAGACACTTTTTACATCGCCCATATTCATATCTTTGGTCCTCGGTCTAGCATTTTCAATCTTTAAACCGTGGCCCGAGAGTCAATTATCGGCCCTCCTGGTTGGCATATTGAATACTATTGGAAACTCCTTGGTTATCTTTGTGGCATTATCCATTGCGCTGATGATCCGGACGATACCACTAAATAGATTTGCGAGCCTGATAGTAGTAGTTGCAGCCATTGAGTTGGTGGCCCAGCCCCTGATCACCTTTGCCCTAGCAGAAACGCAGATCCTTCCCGGAAAGGAGATAGATATCCTTTTGATCGAAAGCTCTATGCCATCAGGTATTATAGCTGCAGTCCTTGCTGATCGCTTCGGATGTGATGGTGCACTGGCATCGGCTCTGGTTATCGCCACCTATGCTTTGTGCATTATAACTATTCCTTTGATTATGTTGTTGGCGATTTGAAATCGGATCCAGTGAAGACTTCTAAAAACAGAATCAATATAATAAGGATACAATTTTGCATCCTTATCTGCTTGGCAAGCACTTAGTATGGAGCCTCATAGCGATTTGCTCCGAGTTAAATGACGGGCCCGCCAGCGGTTGCCTTCAGTGTAGCGCGCCAGTTAATCCGGCAGCGTCCTCCTCCCCTTAAACCTGTAAGCGACAGTTACCCGCAGTGGGTTTGCTCCCTTCCGGGCCTGAACCGGTGCCTGCAATTATGGGACACGAGATCTCCTTCAGGAAATCCCATGGACCGATGCTATCCCTACAGGACGGAGAATCATCGTCTGCAACTGGACTGAGCACGCAGCGCCCAAAGTCTCCCGACAGCTTCGCCCCCCGCTTGTCGACGATTTCGGGTTACAGGTGACGCCGAACCACCCGGACTGCCCGCCACTTTTAACATTGAGTTGAGTAGCTATAAAGCTAACGCAAAAGAGAGGATCAATTCTATGGCGGAAGATTTAGCCGGACACATGGGTTTCATCATGGGAAACAAGCAGCGTGAAAGGATTGTTCAGGTTTTAGGCTCCAAGGGCAAGATGGCCGCGGATAGAATCGCAAAAGTGGAGCACATTCCCGCTCCTGCGGTGAAGAAGATCCTGGCTGAGCTGGCTCAGCGTAAGATCGTCTCTGAGGAGGGAGATGTTTGGTGCCTGACTGAGGCGGGACTGGAGATCGAGAAGGAGATGAAGAAGCGGGCCTGATGATCCAATGGAACTAATGGAGGCCATCCGGGGCCGCAGGAGCACGAGAAGCTTCCTGGATCGTCCTGTGGAAGAGGAGAAGCTGAGAGAAGTCCTGGAAGCAGGCCGCTTGGCTCCGTCGGCCAGGAACATGCAGGATTGGAGATTCATAGTAGTAAGAGACGAGGCCGCGCGCAAGCAGTTGGCTGAGGCCGCCAGAAACCAGGAGTTTGTGGGCCAAGCCCCTGTGATCATAGCGGCCTGCGGCACCTCCGATCTGGTCATGACCTGCGGCCAGCCGGCATATACTATTGACGTTGCCATCGCCGTTGACCACATGACTCTGGCTGCCTTCTCTTTGGGCCTCGGAACCTGCTGGATCGGCGCCTTTTATGAAGACCAGGTCAAGAGGATTCTGGGTGTTCCCGAAGAGGTTAGGGTGGTGGCTCTGCTGCCCCTGGGCTATCCGGCCGGGCCATTGAGAGCCACGCCCAGAAAGAGCTTGGAGGATGTGATGGCCTACGATCACTGGTCAACTACTCGCCAATGAATTGGCGAGCATGCTCGCCTGCATTGGAAGTTTGTA
>CAZPUO010000006.1:0-25770 GCA_964589745.1 uncultured Methanotrichaceae archaeon | reverse complement strand
TAATATGACCATAACTCGCTCCTCGACAGTTCAAAAAGCGGCCATGGCCGGCATAGTTGTAATGTGGGCCATCGGACTTTGGGTTTTTGCGCTGATCGTTCTGATGTTCGCCGGATGGTACAATATTCGCATGCCGGCTTTATTTGCCGCCCTGCTGTTCGGACTGTTCAGCCTGCGCAACTCCTTGCCCGGAACGCCACCCATCGGCACCTATAGCGATTTTTTATCCTTTTTATGGGTGCAGGGAATAGTAGCCCTGGCTTTGTTGGTGGCGATAATCGCCACGTTAAAGCATCGACCAACTTAGGAATACCTGGAATATGCAGAGCAGGCCAGCTCACGGGAGACAGAACGGCAGCGTGACAAGAATTCACGAATCCGGATAACGAATCCTGATCACAATTTTTCTCAATAAATCTTATCTCCTGAAGGCTCTGGATCTTCTGTTCATGCAGCCTGGTCAGGCGTATCTCTGGGCGGCCCTAAAGAGCCTTTATATCCGATAAGGCGGTCTTGGGCATGCCAGAATTGCATATGACACTGCCCAAAGCCAAGGGTCATATTTATGCATATACTGAGAAATGAAAGTCGTGGGTTGCGAGTTTAGAGGCGTGGGATGAAATGATCACCAGGGAAGATGTGGAGCACATCAGCTGGCTTGCCAGCATCAAGATCGAGGATGAGGAGAAGGACGAGTTCGTAGAGCAGTTCAACTCCATTCTGGAGTACTTCCACCAGCTGGACGAGGTGGAGACGGATGGAATAGAGCCTACTTTTCGGGTCGTGGATCTGGCTAACATCTTTCGGGATGATGTGGCCTGTCCGTCCCTTTCCCAAGAGGAAGCACTCAGGAATGCGCCGCGTAGAGAAAACGACTACTTCAAGAGCCCGAGGATTGTGTGATCATGCTCGCGGAGCTTAAGGAAAGGCTTCAGGCTGGATCTGCCGAGGAATACCTTAGCAGGCTCTTTGAGAAGATCGAGAAGAGCTCGCTCAATGCTTTTACCACCCTGGCCAGGGAGAGCGCCCTGAAGCACGCCAGAGAGTTCGATAAAAAGCCAAGCCAGGGCCTCCTGGCAGGAGTGCCCATCGCCATCAAAGAGTGCATCTCTACCAAAGGAATTGAGACCAATTGCAGCTCGCGAATTCTCCGGGGGTATGTCCCGCCTTACGATGCTCATGTCATCGAGCGCCTCAAGGCGGAAGGTGCCATTATCATGGGAAAGACCAACATGGATGAGTTCGCCATGGGCACTTCCACGGAAACTAGCTGCTTTGGTCCCACTAAGAATCCCTGGGATCTGGCTCGTGTGCCGGGTGGCTCCAGTGGCGGCAGCGCAGCCTGCGTGGCCGCGGATGAAGCACCCTGCGCCTTAGGCTCGGACACGGGAGGATCGGTGCGCTGCCCGGCATCCTTTTGCGGCATCGTAGGACTAAAGCCCACTTACGGCCTGGTCTCACGCTTTGGCCTGGTCGCCTATGCTAACTCGCTGGAGCAGATTGGGCCGCTGACCCATACCGTAGAGGACACTGCCCTGCTCATGGAGATCATCTCCGGTCATGACTGGAGGGACTCGACCTCCGCGGAGAAGGGAAGCTACCTGCCCGGCCTCAAAGACGGTGTTAGCGGCCTGAAGATCGGTATTCCCAAGGAATATTTCGGAGAAGCCGTGGGCGAAGGAGTTGATGGGCGAGTGGAGAGTGCGGTCTGGGATGCAGTCCACACCCTGGAATCTCTGGGCGCCACCTGGCAGGAGGTTAGCCTGCCGCATACAAAGTTCGCGCTGGCTGCCTACTATGTCATAGCCATGAGCGAAGCTTCGTCCAACTTGGCCCGCTTCGACGGCTTGCGCTACGGGCTGCGTCAGGGCGAGGACAAGGACTGGCATACGACCTTTTCAGAGATCCGCGCACTAGGCTTTGGGCCTGAGGTGAAGCGGCGCCTCCTCCTCGGAACCTACGCCCTCTCTGCGGGCTACTATGGCCGCTACTACCTCAAGGCCCTGAAGGTGAGAACGCTGATCAAAGATGACTTCCTGCGGGCCTTCAAGGACGTGGACCTGCTGGCCAGCCCTACCATGCCTATTCCCGCTTTCAGGATCGGTGAGCGCATCAACGATCCCCTCTCGCTCTACATGGCCGATGTCTTTACCGTGCCCATCAACCTGGCGGGCGTTCCCGCTATATCCGTGCCTTGCGGCTTTGCCGGGCATCTTCCCGTGGGCTTGCAGCTAATGGGCCCGCACTTTGGCGAGGCCACGGTGCTGCGGGCAGCTCACGCCTATGAGGCGGCCACGCCCTTCCATGAAGCGAAGCCGGAGGTGGTCTAAATGGAGGACGTCATCATCGGCCTGGAGATCCACGTACAGCTCAACCGCCTCCAGTCCAAGCTGTTTTGCGGCTGCTCAACGCAGTATCACAATTCAGAGCCCAATACCCATACCTGTCCCGTCTGTTTGGGGCTGCCGGGCTCCCTGCCCGTGCTGAACCGCAAGGCTGTGGAGTACGGCATCAAAGTCGGCCTGGCCCTGAACTGCCGGATCGAGGAGGAGACGCTCTTTTACAGGAAGAACTACTACTATCCCGATCTTCCAAAAGGCTTTCAGATCAGCCAGTACGATTTCCCTCTGGCTACGAAAGGGCATATCCTGATCAAAGGCGAGGACGGGATCGAAAGGAACATCAGAATAACCAGAGCGCACATGGAGGAGGACCCCGGAAGGCTGGTGCACGCCGGAACCATCGACAAGGCAAAGTATACCATGGTGGACTACAACCGCTGCGGCATGCCTCTGTTGGAGGTCGTGACAGAGCCCGACCTTAGGTCGCCGAAAGAGGCCCGCTCCTTCTTGGACAAACTGAAGAGCATCCTGGAGTACCTGGATGTCTTCGACGGCTCCCTGGAAGGTTCAATGCGTGTCGATGCCAATATATCGCTGCGCGGCGGTGACAGAACGGAGGTCAAGAATATCTCAGGCTTCAAGGGCGTGGAAAAGGCCCTCTCCTACGAGATCACCCGTCAGAAGAACCTGCGGCGCCGGAACATCAAAGTGGTACAGGAGACCAGGCACTTTGATGAGCTGCGTAGCGTCACAGTCTCCATTCGCAGCAAGGAGGAGGCCCACGACTATCGCTACTTCCCTGAGCCTGATCTGGTGCCCATGCACATAGCTGATTGGGTTCCGGCCATCAAGGCCACCTTGCCTGAGCTGCCGGACGCCAAGAGAGAGCGGTTCGTGAAGGAGTACGGTCTCGCCGATGACCATGCCAAATCGCTTACCTCGGAGATCAAGGTGGCCAACTTTTATGAGGCCGTGGCCGCAGAGGCTGCGCCCAGGCTGGCAGCAGTCTGGATTGCGGACGTCCTGAAGGGCGAGCTGAACTTCCGCGATCTAGGAATAGATGCCTTCCGGGCAGAGCACATGGTCGAGATAGTAAAGCTGCTCTCTTCGGGAGCGATTACTGAGGACGGAGCGGTGGCGATCATAAGAACTCTCCTGGATAAGGGCGGATCGCCTCAGGAGATCATCAAATCCAGGGGACTTGGCAAGGCAGAGGACGACGCGGTTCAAAAAGCCGTGCGGGAGGCAGTAGCGGAGAACGCGGCGGCCATAGCCGATTATCGGGCAGGTAGCGAGAGGGCGCTGAACTTCATTGTAGGCCAGGTCATGAAGAAGACTCATGGCAAGGCTGATCCGGGCGAGGTCCATAAAATGGTAAAGGCCGAGGTGGAAAAGGTCTAATAGCCCTCATTCGATTAGGGCAGCATAGACTTTTTTTGAAAAAGAAGGCTCGCGGCCTGTTTTCATGGGCCGCAGGATACCCTTTTACCGATTTCAAATCAAGTTTTCTTCGTAATCTTTAAGGAGTTCAACAGGCTTCTGGCAATGGCATCATCCCATTCAGAATTCCAGGGACCGACGGCTCTAATCTGGGTCTTGCCGACGAAGACTGGGCCACACTCGCATTTCGTGCTGTCCAGCCAGTAGACATACATGAAGGAGCTTTCGTTCTCTATAGGCTTGAGCTGTTCGTTATAAAGCGGCAGTCCAAAGCCGATTACGCCCTCTCTTCCATCGATAGTGCCGATCTCTACCGTGGCCTTGGGGTTATTTTCAGCTCTGGCCTGCAACACATTTTTTGTGGATTTGAGTGTGGCATCATCCGGCTCTTTCATCTCGCTGATGTAGATGCAGCAGGAACTTTTGCCGGCAAAATCGATCATCACCGTGTAGCCGGTGCTTGTATTGGTCTCGGCCGGACCAAGAGCCTCCACTGTGTGATTTTCAGTGGTATTGAGGTCAAAAGACACCTCGTATGGCCCTGCGGATACCTTCTCTGTGGCAGAAGATGCCATAGGTATTGCCGAAAGAGCCAATAGCAATCCAATAAGGGCATACAGCTTCATAATGAAACCTCTAAACTTTTCTTGGAAGATACTGTGTTATCCATATAATCTTTTGCATGCTTACTGCTCGCTGTTATGGATGCTCTCCTTGAAGCTCCTCTCGGGTCTCGCAATCGATTCTTTTTTATCCAACCTGGTAATCATTGCAAGCGGTTGATCATCAATGTCCGGCTATTGGGATCCGCATATTGAGCACATGCCTATCGAGGATTTGCACGCCCTTCAAGAGGATCGGCTGAAGTCCATTGTGCGCTACGTCTATGATCACTCTGTCTTCTACCGCCAGAGGTTCAAGGAAGTCGGAGTAGAACCGGGCGACATTCGGTGCCTCGATGACCTCACCAAGCTTCCCTTCACCAGGAAAGTCGATTTGCGGGATAACTACCCGACGGGAATGTTCAGTGCGCCCAAGAGCCAGGTGGTGAGGTATCACGTATCCAGCGGCACAACCGGCAAACCCACGGTCGTCGGATACACCAAAGGCGACATAGAGACCTGGTCCGAGTCGCTAGCAAGAGCCCTCACATCCGTGGGCCTGGGTCGCGACGATGTGGTTCAGGTGGCCTACGGCTACGGCCTCTTTACGGGCGGCCTCGGCCTGCACTACGGCGCGGAGAGGATCGGCGCGGCGGTCTTGCCTGTGGGCACGGGCAACACGGAGCGCCAGATAGAACTGATGCAGGATCTGGGCACGACGGCCATCGCCTGCACTCCCTCTTACTTTCTGCACGTCATGGAGGTGGCGGAGAAGATGGGCATCTCTATCCGAAACGATACCCAGCTGAAAGCGGGCATCTTCGGGGCCGAGCCCTGGTCGCTGGAGACCAGAAAGCGCATCGAGGACGCGACGGGCATCAATGCCTATGACATCTATGGCACCAGCGAGATCTCTGGCCCGCTATTCACGGAGTGCATGAAGAAGAAGGGCATCCACATCTGGGGCGACATGTTCCTGACCGAGGTCATCGACCCCAAGACAGGCGAGCCGGTGGAGGACGGTGAGCGCGGGGAGCTGGTCTTCACCACGCTGCACAAGTTCGCCCTGCCACTCATCCGCTATCGGATCGGAGACCTGACCATCATGGATAGCGAAGTGTGCGATTGCGGCCGAACTCATCCGCGCATTATGAGAATCCTGGGCCGCACGGACGATATGCTGATCATTCGCGGCATTAACGTCTTCCCCAGCCAGGTGGAGTCGGTCTTGATGAACATCCCTGAGGTGGGCGATCACTGGGAGATCATCGTCGACCGGAAGGGTGTGCTGGACATCATGACCGTGCGCGTGGAGCTGACGGAGTCGGGCTTCTCAGACAAGATCGCGGACCTGATGATGCTGAAGAAGAAAGTCTCAAAAGAATTAAAAGGCGTGCTGAACATAGCTGCTGATGTGGACCTGGTCGAGCCAGGAACAATTCCTCGATCCATGGGCAAGGCCAAGAGGGTAACCGATAACAGAAAGGTGTAGGAGGGGCATCATGGCAGAGATCAAGCAGATTTCGCTCTTTGTGGAGAACCGGCCAGGGAGGATGGCCAAGGTCGCTAAAACGCTTTCGGACGCCCGTGTGAACATTCGCGCCCTGACCATCGCCGAGGCAGGAGACTTCGGCGTCATCCGTATGGTCGTTGACGACCCGGAGAAGGGATACAGGGTTCTGAAGGAGAACGCATTCACCGTCTCCATGACCGACGTCCTGGCGGTGGAGATGAAGGACACGCCCGGCGGCCTGTACGAGATTGTTAACACCCTGGGAGAGAGCGGCGTCAACGTGGACTATGCCTACGCCTTCGTCACTGCCAAGGCGGAAAAGGCCATGCTCATCCTGAGGGTGGATGACATCGCCAAGGCTAGGAAGGCGCTCGCCGAGAAGGGCGTAAAGATTGCGACGAGGGAGGAGATCCAGGCGCTTTAAGCCTGGAGCCCGTGTCCCATTTCATTACTATTATCAAGATATTAATAATAGGTCACAAAATCCTTATATTTTGCCATCAAACTCCGTTTCAAATGGAGCGGAGAAAATGAAGCACTTTGCAGCCTTTGTATTAGGCATCCTTCTCTTGGCCTGTCTGGTCCTGCCCTGCACGGCCCTGGAGTCGAAGGTCTTTACAGTCACGGAGAAGACCCTTTCTGTGGATCTTGGTCCGAGCTTTGAGATTAACAAAAGTGAATTGAATACCAGCCAAAAAGGCATGGTCTCTCAGGATTTTCTGATCAACGACACCTCCAGCGAAAGAACTGCCTTCCTTTCCGTGTTGAGCGTTTACGACGAACTGATGGGGAGACTGAGCTCAGACCTGCTTTCTGAGCTGTTCTTGATCGGAGGCATCTCAGAGGTTGAATCAAAGGGAGACGTGGAAACAGGAAACTGGACTGCCACTGACGTCCTGGGGAACAACGTAACCGTCCATACCTTGAGCACCGAGGATGAGCGCGTCAAGCCCATGGGAGGCATTTACAACATGGCAGTCTGGAACCTGGATCAGTCCACCTATGTTGTGCTAGTATCTTTCCTTGATGAAAATAATACTACGCAACTGATCAAGACTCTGGCTGTCAGATAGTCGGCCCTTCATTATTTTATTTTCTTCTTTCGGGCGCTGAACTCAAAAGGCTCAGGTAGGGATTATTCCCTCTCAAATATTTTCTCCCTGATACTTCCCGGCATACACCTTCTCCGCCTCATTATCCAGCCGCAGGAACACCAGCTGCATCAGCCTGGCGTTCTTCTTCAGCCTGAGGCCGAACGGATTGTAAACCACCAGAAGGCTCTGGCTTCTGCCCCGGTAGCCTGGATCCCACAACGCCGTCTCCAGGGTAGCTCCGCTGCGCAGGAGGCTGGAGCGCGGTCTGGCCAGGGCGGCCACATCTTTTGGGATATTTACAATCTCGTTGAAGGTGACCTGGTATGCACCTTGCTCCAGGTTGGCCCAGCCGGAATCGTCGAAATCAACAATCTCCGTTTCCGGCAGCTTTCGCTCTTTGTTGTCGAAGGCCATAGCCCCGGCGGATATGAAGCGCTCTATCTTTTGCAGTGTCAGCTCCATGCCGCACATCTGCGTCTGCGTCTCGGGATCGATCATCGACTCAACCAATTCACGGGCCCTGGCACCGGTAAGAACGGTCATGCAAAATCACCTTTAACCTGCATCCTTTAACCTTGCATTTTTGAAAAAATTCGGGCGAGGACATAAACATTGCGCACCCAGAAAGCTCTATTAACCTTCAGGAGCTACATCATAATTGGGTGCATCCGTTTGTTTGATTTCCTCTTCCTTCCCCTGACCATCGTCATCCTGCTGCTCCTCCTGGCAGTGCCTCTCATCATCATCTACCTGTTTCTCAGGCTCTCGGAGACCGCCTTCGAGATGGTGGGCATCGACCACTGGCATGCTTCGTTGGCAGTCTTTGGTTCCGTTCTCGGCAGTCTGGTGGACATTCCCATCAGTGCTACCATCTCCTCCTATCCAGCATGGTACATTTCCCTGGCAAACCTGTATCCTCAGCAAACTCTCACTGATTTTCATCCCCTCTATTTGGCGGTCAACCTGGGCGGCTGCATCATACCTTTGATCATCTCAGGTCATCTTTTGCTGCGCGGCAATGCCTCTCCGGCCAAGGCCCTGCTAGGTGTTTCGGTTGTGGCGGGAATAACCTATTACGTGGCCGAGGCAGTTCCCGGTCAAGGCATCGTTCTTCCCTTCTGGCTGTCGCCTCTTCTTGCCGCAGTCTGCGGACTGGTGCTGGCGGGGGGCTACCGCCGGGCGCCGCCCCTGGCTTACATCAGCGGCACTCTGGGAACTCTGCTGGGGGCAGACATTCTCAGCCTGCTGACACCCGGCGTACTTCCAGCCCTCTCACCCATCGATCTTCATCGGGTTAAGCCGCTGATTCTCTCGATTGGCGGAGCAGGCGTATTTGACGGAATATTCCTGACGGGCATAATCGCCGTGCTCCTGGCGGCTGGCATCGTCTGCCTTCTTCGAGGCACCTGTCGTGGTGTGAGCGCAGAGACCGATGAAAAATCAGTCTAAAAATTCAAAAGGGAATTAAAATTGGGAGAACTCAGGGCGGAAGGGAAGAGAAACGGCCGAAGCTCAGAAGCCGAAGCCCATGAAATGGAGCAAGATCACCAGAAAGGCGCCCAAGACTCCTCCGATGCCGCAGATCAGGACGACCAGCCAGCTGTAGCCGATACCGAGCCCTGCTATGGCGTTGGCTATGAAAAGAATGACCAGCCCGACTACGGCATTGATGATGAAATTCTTGATGGATTTGAGAATCAAGAACGCACCGAAGACTATCACTATAAGCAGTACTACGAGTCCCAGCTCAATCATAGTAATAAATTAGGAGGCAAGCTATTTAAGAAATTGCTTTTTGAATCTCCAGAGGTTCGAGCTCGCTCGCCAGACGGTGCAGTTCTTTTGTGTCTAGGGAGAGCGGATCGATATGCACCAGCATTATGGCGTTCTTCAAGGCTATCTCATCCCTCTGAGACTGGATAAACCTTAAAACCGTCTCGTAGTTGCTCTGGGTTATGAGATATCCCAGGCCCTCCAGAAGGATGACGGGATAGTTTGCCCTCTCCAGGAAATCGGAGATCATGATGCTCATGCGGGGGAAGTTCGTGGGGTCTACCGTCTTGTGTCCCAGCTCGCTCTTCTGTGTCAGCCACACGACGGTCTGCACAGGAACATTGTATCGCTCATTAAGGGTTTCAGGATTGTACCTGCTTATGCAAAGCCCTTCCATTCCGTGGCTCACCAGATCGCTGAAAAGCTCCAGGCTCTGTTGCGGTTTCTCCTCCTCCAGGACGTAAGTGGTCCCCGGAATGAGAGAGATCTCATATGGGCTTCTGCCGTAGCTTTTCATAAGCTCTGCCACGGAAGAGGTAAGATCGAAGGCAGGTTCGTGCTTTTTTATAATCCTGGCCAGCCTTCTCACGGCCAGGAAAAAGGCTCGCCTGGTCAAGACCATCCCCGGCTCGATCTGAAGCGATAAACTGGAGGATAAGGCATCTCTCATGTCCGGCTCGCAAGCAGCGGCTGAGGCGTCGTCGGAGATCTGCTCAGCCTTGTCCGCTTCGAAGAAGCTCTTGGAGGCTATCATTTCATTGACCTCCAAAACGACCTCATTTTTCTGCACTTCGCTCAGATGGGACAGCATGGCTTCGAAGAAAATCCGGAAGAGATAGGTGGACAGGGGTCCCAGGGTGAACAGCAGCTCTTTGACCTCGTTTATGCCGGCTGTCAAGTTTATCTGCAGGAACTCTGGCCTCTCCGCCAGGACCAGGCGGGTTCTATGGCCCAGGAGTTCCATCTGGTAGACAAAGTCTAGAGTCTCCCTCTCCGGCACAACTCCTTCATTCTCTTTGACCAGTTGCTCAATGCTGTCTATGAGCACTATGCTGTTATGGCTGGACTCCACAAAGGACTTTACGGTCATGAACACGAGCGGCAAATTTCGAGGCGAGATGTAACGATCGCTTCCCTTTTCGTCGCTCAGTTTAATAATAGGGGTCTCCTTGAAGCCCCATCTCCTTCGCACCTCCGAAGGGTCGAGGTGAGTGATGCACAGCCCCTCAACGCCGTGCGTGATCTGATCGGTGAAGACCTCGTAGGGCTTCTCGGGCACGATATAGATCTTCCCCGTGTCCAGTTCATACGTCGGGAGAGTGGTTTCTGCTGCTTCCATCACGGGCTTAACCGGCACCTGTTCTTCCACGATCATTCGCGTGGCGGAAGGCCCCACAGATCCAGTAAGAGTCTTCTCGAACTGGCTCCATAGCTCAAGAAGCTGCCGTGCCTCAATCTTTTCTCTGCTGGTTCCAAGGCGCGCCAGATCGGCGTCGACCAGCTGCTTTGCCCTCGCCTCGCCAATATAGCGCGCCAGTGTCGCCTCCAGCTCCTCTACGGTTCCCAGGTGAATTGCCCCTTTGTCCAGTTTCAAAGGCTCACCCTTTTCTCGATAAACATCGATGAAGCCATCGGTTATGGCCTTCTCCTCGGGGCTGGGCGTGGACATGAGGGATACGAGAATGTACAGGCTGCAGTTGACCAGTAGGGTCCAGAATACTGAGTTGGTCCAGATGTCAAGATCCAGACCAAATAGATCCGTGGGCTTTAGGTATGATATGCCGAAGGGTCCATTCCTGACCAGATTTCCCAGAATGCTTACATCTCCCGCCAACGTGGGAATAAGGGCCGTGTAGATCCAGAGCAGGAAACCCGAAATTAGGCCCGCCATGGCCCCTTCCCTGCTGCCTCTCTTCCAGTAAAGACCGACCAGGGCGGCAGGTGCTAGCTGGCTGGCTGCCAGAAAGGAAACAATTCCTATCTCTGCTAGTATCTGGTAAGCCACGGCTAACGAGTAGAGATATCCTAAGAACACCACAAGAAGGATGTTTAGCCGCCTCATATTGAGGATCGTATTTGCCAGATTCCTGCCCGCTCCAATGCGGCTCAGGAGATAGGGTATCTCCAGGTCGTTGAGCAGCATAGTTCCAACAGCTACGGATTCCACAAGGATCATGGCTGTAGCCGCGGATGTTCCGCCGATAAAAACGAATAGTGCGAGCAAATCCTGACCGCGGGAGTAAGGTATGGTTATTATAAAGGCATCTTTGAGCCCTGGTGTGTTCAGAAGCAATCCACCCCAGGCGATGGCTGGGACGAATATGTTGATCAGTAAAAGGTAGAGTGGAAAGAGCCACATCGCCTTCTTGAGATGAATTTCCTCCGAGTTCTCGACTATCATTACGTGAAACTGCCTGGGAAGGAAGAGGATGGCAAAGAAAGAGATAAAGGTTAGAGTGAACCAGAGGACATACTCCACGTCGATTAGATCAGAGTAATTCGGATTGGTGGCTGCCAGACGGGTCATCTCTCCCGCTATATTTCCATATCCCCCGAAGATGCCATAGGCGACATAGATTCCCACGGCCAAGAAGGCCACAAGCTTCACCAGGGATTCAAAGGCCACCACTGCTACTAGGCCTTCATGGCGCTCCATGGGATCAAGATGTCTTGCGCCGAAGATGACCGCGAAGGCTCCCAAAAGGAGGGCAACCACCAGCTTGCTCTCAACCGAAAATCCCAGAAATATGTGAGGATCGCTCAGGATTTCAAGAGACGTGGATATGGCTATGAGCTGCAGAGCTACGTAGGGTGTTACCATTACCAGGCTCAGTACTGCCACCACTGCACCGATGGCATAGCTTCTTCCGTAGCGGAAGCTGATGAAATCACTTACGGAAGTCAGCCTGAACTCCTTCGAGACTCGTATCATCTTTCGGATGATGATCCAGCCTAAAGTCATGGCCAAGGTGGGCCCGAGGTAAATGGGCAGGAACTCTAAGCCGGTGGATGCTGCCCTTCCAATGGAACCGTAAAACGTCCAGGCGGAGACATAGACGCACAGAGACAGGGCGTAAACATATGGATTGGAAACAATGCTTCTGCCCAGGTGCTTCTGGCGATCGGCATATGAGGCTATGCCGAAGAGCAGGAGCAAGTAGAGGATCATGACGATAATAGCTACATTTGATCCTATCAACCAGAATACCTCCGGTCGAAGAGATACAAAACCAGAATAATCGCAAACCAGATAAAAGCTATGTAAACCAATATCAAAGGAATGCCCATCACAGAGTACCCGACGGTCAGGGTGAGCATGGGCCAGTTAAGAAGCACCCCTCCTAAGACGAAGAGGAATACCCAGAATTCGTTCTGCAAGAGGAGATCCCTGATGGAGAATGCCATAAACTACAGACCCGGATAGACCGTCAATCCCTTAACGGATATATCCAATGCATGCTTTCCCAAATGATGAGACGTGCCGCACATCTTCAGAATCTCGATGGACCGCCTCCTCGCTAAATTCATCTCTTCATTTTGCAGCAATATGATTCCATCCGCGACATGCGCTATCTCCACGGGATAGGGCATTTTAGGCAGGGCATCGCAAGTCACCAGAGCCACCGCTCTTTGTGATTTGATCAGGTGAGATAGCTTGAGGAGAAATCGCCGGTAATCGCCCTTGAGCCCTTCCTCGAGGTCGGACAGATTCTCAATTACGATGCGCTTGGGACCAAGCTTCTCTATCTCCTCCTGGATTGCGTCCAGAACGTCTTCTGCCCTCTCGGCTCTCTCCACTTTGTCCTCCAGCTCTATCCAGCAGATCTCCCTTCCCAGGTACTTTCTTTTTACAAAATCGTAAGTGGAAACGAACTCGAATAAAGAATCAAGTGGTCCGCCATAGGTCAAGAAATAGAGCCCGGGCTCGCCCTGGTCAGCCCCCTTGCAGAGAAACTGTATGCAGAAGGTGGTCTTGCCAGCTCCTGCATCCCCAGCCAGCAGGGTTAAAGAAGGCACAGGAAGGCCGCCTTCAATCATCTCATCCAGCCCTGGTATTCCCGTGGGCATCCTTTCGATAGAACTCAAATCCTTTCACCTCGCCTCGCGTCCCTAGGAACTTTGCAGCGGAGGAGAGCGGCTAAAGACAGTCATCTGAAACTATCATATCATATCTTGTTTGCTTATTTGTTTTTATTCTTTTGGCCAAGGATTCCCAAATATCCAGACGGCTTTTATATCATGAATTCGTTCCCGGGTAGCGTGAGAGGAATTGATTCTTAGGACTCATTATTCAGGTGATATAGCCCCGGAACTGGATGGAAAAGAGGTTACCCTGACGGGCTTTGTCCATGAGACGCGCGATCTGGGTGGCATAGCCTTCCTGGTGCTGCGGGACAGAAAAGGCCTGGCCCAGATCACACTGGTCAAGAAGCTGGTTGGAAAGGAGATGTTCAAAGCCGTCCGATCCATCAGCCGGGAGAGCGTGGTTTTGGTGCGGGGAACTGTGAAGGCTGAGCCAAAAGCGCCCCACGGATTCGAGATCCTCCCCACCGAGGTCAAGGTGCTGAGCGCGGCCCAGGTGCCATTGCCTCTGGACCCCACCGAGAAGGTGGAGTGCGAGCTGGACACGCGCTTGGACGCCAGATTCATGGATATTCGAAGGCCCTGCGTCCTCGCTGCCTTCGAGATCGAAAGCGCGGTTTTGCGCAGCCTGAGGGAGTATTTCTATGGACAGGGAATTACGGAGGTCTTCACCCCCAAGATCGTGGCTGCCGCTACGGAAGGCGGCACGGACCTTTTCCCCATCAGCTACTTCGAGAAGGAGGCTTTTCTCAACCAGAGCCCACAGCTTTATAAGCAGATGCTCATGGGCGCGGGCATGGACAGGGTCTTCGAGATCGGGCCCATCTTTCGGGCGGAGGAGCACGACACCCGTCGGCACCTGAACGAGGCCATCTCCATCGATGTTGAGATCAGCTTTGCCGACGACGAGGGAGTCATGGCGATCTTGGAGCGGGCCGTCGCCGGAGCTTATGGGTATGTTGCCGAGAACTGTCGGTACCAGCTGGAGGTCCTGGGCCTTGATCTGAAGGTGCCAAAGACGCCTTTTCGGAAGGTTACTTACACCGAGGCCTTGGATCTGGCCAGCGAGAGGTCCGAGATAAAGATGCAGTGGGGAGATGATCTGGACACGGAGACGGAAAAGTTCCTAGGAGAAGCCATTGGAGAGCACTACTTCCTTACCGATTGGCCGTCATCTATCAAGCCATACTATACTCTGCCTTATGAGGATAAGCCAGAGATCTGCCGGGGATTCGATCTCATGCATCCGCGCATGGAACTGGCCAGCGGGGCTCAGCGGGTGCATGACTACGACCAGCTGGTAGCGCGGATCAAGGAGAAGGGCCTAGACCCTGAGGGCTTTGAGTTCTACCTCAAGGCCTTCCGCTACGGTATGCCTCCTCATGCCGGCTGGGGACTCGGTCTCTCCCGACTGGTCATGACCATGCTCAATCTGGAGAACATCCGTGACGCGGTCATCTTTCCCAGAGATCGAAGGCGTCTGGTGCCCTAGGGTTAAGACATCAACCATTTCTATTTTTGGTTTCCGGATTTCTTGCAGAAATTCTTCAAAGGGCAATCATGGGATCGCTTTTTCTTGCAGCATCGAATGAAAAGTTTGACAAGAGCAGTTTCTATTCTGGAGAGATCATCGCCCTTAAATTCATCAAGGTTGATATCAAGAAGCCGGGCAGCCATCCTGGCGTTGCTTGATACCTCTAGATCCAAATTCCACACGCCTCTGAGCTCTCGCAGGAATATCTGCATTGTTACCGGGCCGATCCCCTTGAATTCCTGCAATCTTCTTTCCAGGTCGTGTACATCAGAAGATTGACCGTAAAGCTCTTCCAAAGACCCGTACCTCTCTTTCAGGTCCGTCATTATATTGAGCAGCTTTGTTGCTGTTGAGAAATCGTATCTTACATATCCGCCAGAATCCAGTATCCTGACCAGCTCATCCCAGCCTGCTCTTATGATCTTCTCCGGGCTGTCCAGACCGGCCTTCTCAAAGGCTTTATACGTATTTGAGGCGATTTTTTCGCTTATTCTTGCCCCATAAAGAATAGACGCAAGAAACCATCTGAATCTGCCCGATGGTTTTGTCAGATCGATATCAAGATCCTCTGAGTAGCGCGGAAATCGTGCGAGCAGCTCTTTGATTTTTATTTCGTTTTCCATGCCGATCATAAATCAAGATAAATGACTGGTGTTCTTGCCCGCGCGTGGGTAGGCGAGGGCAGCAAACTTGGGAAACTATCCTGTGAATAATGACATCGCTTTTCTTTTTATTTTCATCGCATTTAAATTCAGCTGGAACTAATGAGAACCCACATTGCCCTGTCTCCAAGAATCTTTGGCCAAATCCAACTATCTTAATAAAAATAATTTTTATGAATAAGTTTAATCGGGTTTTTCATCAGTTAAAAAGATATCGATTTTAACACCATTTTGATTTTGAATGAAAAAATATATATTCTTTGTCTACAAATCTATGACCAAGCACAAAAAGGGAGAAGCATTTATGGGTAAAATGAAATCGATTGGCAAGAAGCTGACAATGATGTCTCTGGCAGTGATGCTACTGGCATTATTGGCGTTCGCATCTCTTGCCAGCCAGTCACAATTGGCGGATGAACCTCATGGCTGCTCAGCCTGTGAGGAGAGATTATCGGCCAGCCAGATCGGCGGTGATGCATCGGCCATTCCGGAGGTCTCCGTGGCATCGGGCCCAGAAAGCGATGCAACCTATTCGAACGAGCCTCCAACTGATTCTGCCAGCCTAGCATCGAGCCCCACGGCCCACAGGTCCAGCGCCCCGGTTAGGGGAAGGCATATCATCATCCGGGTCAAACTTCCGGGCAGAGCCACGCTGCTATCGCCATCTGGAACCATAGGAACCAGCAATCCGACTTTTTTATGGAGATGCGTGCCAGGAGCCACTCAATATCTTCTCAGGGTGTTGAATGTAAATACAAACACAGTTATCCTAAATCAATGGTACAATGCCGAGGATGTGGTCTCAAGCCAGGGATGTTCCATAAACCCTGGCTTGAGTCTCATCAACGGGAACTCCTACCGATGGTGGATCCAGGCCAAAAATAGCAAGGGAACTGGCCCATTGAGCTACTTTAATAGTTTCAGGTACGCCAACGTATCTCCTGGCAGCGTGACCCCAATATCTCCTCGAGGCCTCATCTCCACGATGCGCCCGACCTTCATCTGGACCGCGACATCGAGCGCTACCCAGTACCGTCTGCAGGTGAAAAATTCGACCGATGTTATCGTCATTGATGAGACGTTCTTGGCCGAGGATGTAACATCAGGAGCTAGGGCTATCGCTCTCTCGCCCACAATCCTTTTGGGTGGAATTTACTTCTGGAGAGTGCAGGCGTCCAACAATGCCGGAGTCGGGCCCTGGAGTGGCGACAGGTATTTTGAAATAGTGTGCGGCGTCTGGCAGGGTCAGGCAGGAGAACAAATGGGGGTTCGCTCTGATAGAGAAAGTCGAAGCGTGACAAGGCAGCCGAGACCTCAAATTCCCCTTAGGCGGTGATCTTCTTGGATGAGGCCGCAGGTCTCATCCAGCCTTTCTTCAATGCTCTTTTTGGAGGATTTGACTTTTAGGAAGATCGTCTTCATAAGTAGCCAGAGCGGAGCGAGAGACATGCATTGGCACTCGGCTTTATGGGGCATGGTAGTGAGTGCCCTCTACAGCTGGTAGCCTTTCATATCAAGCTCTCCATCTGGAAAGCCGATTTTCATCGGGGCTCTTCGCAATTGGAGAGCTGTTTATCGCAATCGGGAAAAGCCATAAAAATTTGTTGAATAATGAAAGATTGGTGGGCATGCTCGTGAGCTGGCAGATCAGGTTTACTGCAAGCTCATGAGACTTTCGGAAGGGTCAGACTGAAGGCTTATACCTCCCCCAGCTTCTCGATGCCCACCTTCTTTACTTTCGGCTTCCAGATCTTATCTGGCATCCAGGCGGGGGCACCTTTTGGCTTATCCACCTGCACCCTATCGCCCACAAATATATGCACCTTCTTAGTGCCGCGTTCGCGGAGCCTGATATCGGTGTAGCCACGGTTGGCTGCCTTGAGGGCTGCTTGCCTCGGTGATTTTCCTGTGAAGACTCCAATCTCATTACCCTGTGCGTCCCTCAGGGCGAAATTTCTCATCTCAGCCATGATATTCCCTCCTTCGTGAAGATAAATATGGCTCGCTGCGTCGGTATATATTAATTTAACTCGCGAGAGCGCTGTGGGCGGGCGGGTCTAGCCATCCAGTTATGAAGTTTGATGAAGTCTTGGCCAATCATCCTATAAACTGGAAAGACAGTTTATTATTGGATTGAAATGAGCGCGATCTTTGGAGAGCTTCTCACCTTCTCCCAGGAGAAGGGCCCCGATATTCGCCTGAGGGTTTACGGAGACGAGTTCTATGCCCGCTACGAGACGGTGGATGGCTACTCTGTGATATACGACCGGGAGCTGGGCCGGTTTGTCTACGCTCTGCTTCAAGAAGGCCGCTTTGTCTCCAGCGGCATAGACTTGGCCAAGGGTCCTCCTGCTGGAGTTTCACCTCATCAGGAGGAATCAAATGAGGTGCGAAGCGCAAAGGCTGGAAAAAGGTTTTCCAGAAGATGACCTCAAAATCCTTGCAACGGCTTCATATTTTCCCTTTGAAAATTTTGTATCAATACAATCGGGTAATAAATAAGCTCAAGGTTCTATGAATAATAATTAAATAGGTTGAAAGATATATATCGGCCTCGAGGCCGAAGCTTGGGCCAAAATCTCGGCAAGGTTGATCTGGCATGAGTTCGATATTTGGAGAGGTCTTGAGCTTCTCTCAGGAGAAGGGTCCCGAGGTGAACCTGAGGGTCTATGGCGATGAGTTTTATGCCCGTTATGAGGATCTCGATGGCTATACAGTGGTTTATGACCAGGATCTGGGGTTGTACAGCTACGCCCTCTTGATTCAAGGTGAGTTCGTCTCCAGCGGGGTGGACATCAGTCAGGCTCCTCCTCCTGCAGCGAGGCGCCATTTCAAAGAGGCAGAAGAGGTTCGCAATCGCAAGTTCGGGAATAGATTTGCAAAAATGAATCCTCCCGCAGTTTCTTATAAGCCCAATCTGAACTTTCGGACCTTTGGGCCAGAGAAAGGATTGATGGAGGGACGCCGCGTCAGCGAGGGCGAGATCAAGGGTCTGACAGTTCTGGTCCAGTTTCAGGACCTGAAGAGCACCGTAACCCGCGAAGATGTGGATGCCATGCTCAATGACAGGAATTACCACGCGAATGGGAACTTCTGTTCTGTGCGGGAGTACTACCATCTCATGTCTAGCGGCAAGCTGGACTACACCAATATGGTGGTGGGGCCGGTAACGTTGAGCCGCACGCTTCAGTATTACACTCAAAATCTTCTGGTGAAGGAGGCGCTGGATTTGGTAGTAAAGGACGGAATAGATCTCAGGCAATTCGACTCGCGAGGCGATGGCATAGTCGATGCCATGAGTTTCCTTTACGCCGGTCAGACTCAGTATTTGGGAGAACTCTGGCCTCATAACTATTTTATCGACCTTCAGTATGGAAGTATGAGGACCTACTTCTACATGCTCTCCAGCATGGGCAGGAGCAAGGAAGATCTGAGCATTGGAACCTTCTGCCACGAGAGCGGCCACATGCTCTGCCGCTGGCCGGATCTCTATGATTACGGGAACCGGGACGGCGATTTCGAGAAGAGCGCAGGTCTTGGCTATTACTGCCTCATGAGCGCTGGAAACCACAACGATAACGGACGAACGCCCTCGCCGGTCTGCGCATATCTGAGGAACCTGGTGGGTTGGTGCGACAGAGTGGTCCGGCTCAACAAGCCCGGCCAGTACCAGGTCGATCATGGAGATTATGGGACATTGATGATCTACGAGACCGAAAGGATAAACGAGTATTTTCTGGTGGAGAACAGATCACAGATAGATCTTGACGCCTCTATCCCTGCCAGCG
The DNA here is from genome assembly GCA_964589745.1 of uncultured Methanotrichaceae archaeon. Lineage (GTDB taxonomy): Archaea > Halobacteriota > Methanosarcinia > Methanotrichales > Methanotrichaceae > Methanothrix. Next base: position 6,939 of record CAZPUO010000006.1, on the reverse strand, counting down.
GCCTGGCCGTCTACCACTGCGATACTCTGGGCTCGAACGAATGGCAGGGTGGCACTGCCTCAAAGCACTACCAGTGCGGGCTGCTCCAGGCGGATGGTCGCCTCGATCTGGAGATCAATAGCAGCATGGGGGATGATAAAGACCTCTTCGGCCGTGTGGAGGGGACCGCCCTCAGCCACGCCACCAAGCCGGCCTCGATCCTCTGGGACGGATCCGATTCCGGCCTGGTGATATCGAATATTCTCGGCCCAGGCAAGGTGATTACTTTTGCGGCAGGCCTGAAGCTAGTTGATCATGTAGTAAAAGAGACCTCTTCACCTGGGGCGGCTATACCTGACAACAATACTCAGGGCCTGAGCGATGCTATTCAGATCTCCCCGGATGGCAAGGTAGCGAAGCTGAAGGTGGATGTGGATATAAGCCACAGCAACATAGCAAATTTGAGGGTCGAACTATTATCTCCTGGTGGCAAAAGGGCTATCCTCCACAATCGTACCGGTATTGGCAAGAAGGATCTCAAGAAGACCTACGATTCCAAATCTGCGGCCTCCCTGACCACCTTTATCGGTCAGTCCATTAAGGGCGATTGGGTCCTCAAGATCAAAGATCTGGCCGGGAGGGATGCGGGTAAGCTGAACGAGTGGGGCCTGGAGATCGCCTACTGATGGCAGATCCTCTTTTTGCCTGGCTTTCTTGCCACGGTCGTTGCGCTTTTTCTTATCCTTTATCTCATCGGGTTGAGGATAGCAGGGGTCAAGGATAGCGAGATATGCTAGGCAAAGATCAAATTCAGGCGAAAGAGGTTGGTTTCAGCCGGGAACGGCCCCATTCGTCCTCGCATCGGACCTTTCAGTCTCCGCCAGCCTTCTCATCGCCTTCGAGCTTCTTGAGGATGATCGTCCCGTCCCCGAGCCATTCCACAGCCAGCTTGTCTCCCGGATTGATCTCCAGCCAGTGCCTGATTTTAAGGGGAAGCGAAACCCTCAGTGATCATACCCGCTCACCATACTTTCACTGGTCCTGTTTTATAAAAGCTTATTTTGAGATGAGGTTCCCATGAAATGCAAGAAAAGGCATGAGGGAAAACTGCAAAGAAAAGAGCTAAAGGCGGATCTCTTCTGCCCGCCCAAAAAGGATTTGCCTTCATAATGCCATTACTAACATCGCCATGTCACTTGGAAAGGCCGACTTGATTGAGCCAAGGGCGAAAAGCCTGCAATGAGGCCGGGTTTTGAGAGATGCGGCCATCTTTTCAGCAGTCTATACCGTCGCATCCCGCATGCTGCTTATCCTCCACTGGGTTCTCATGGAACCTGAGCAGCTTCTCCACCTCGAACTTGCCTGTGAAGGCCTCGTGGACCTTGACATCCTTGCTGAACATCTTGTGCATCTTGGCGTCCGTCTGCCAGGTTCCGTTGAAAGCGTTCTTGGTCTCGATGCCCACGGTATGGACGGGACTTGTGCCCAGCATCTCCGCGATCCTCCTCGGGTCGGTTATGTAGGAAGCCGGGTTGGTGGAGGCGAAGTAGGTGCTTCCCTCCCTCTCCATCTCCGTGACCGAGAAGGTCTCCATGACCTCCGCGCCGATGCCGCCCCAGAAGGCCTTGGAGTGAATGTACTTCATTCCCACCATGGGAGTCTTGCCGGAGTAGGTAATCTTCGTGCCCTCCCAGAGGTTTAGCGGCACAGCTGAGCCATTGCCCATGCCAGGAAGCTTGGCTGCCCTCTGCGCCTCGACGGTGTTTGTGTCCATCTCCAGATCGCCGTCGCCGTACATGATGTTATAATACTCCAGGGCAAGCTGCTTGTCCTTCACGGAGACGCCCACATCAAAGGTGCCCGTCCCCGTGACCTTCAGCCTGTTGCAAAATTCTCCGTCCTGAACCGGTTCAGTAATGGGTGGTGTTCCTGCGGCCAGGCCCAGGGAAAAGAGAACCAATAGCAACAAAGCTATCGCTGCTCCCTTCGTACTTCTACCCCGTTAGATCTACAGAACTAATTGGGATCTTCTAACTAAAAAAGTTATTGTAGCAAATAGGAGTGTTCTACTTCTCAGGCAAATTTTCCGACCGATATCTTCCTGTCAATTATATTATTCTCTTTGCGTTCTGCATCTGGGATGCTCGTCCACGCTCCCTCCTCCGGACAGGGCATAGCTGCTTTCGCATATACCATCTCCTCGATCGGTGCAGCCCTCCCCTGGAACGTCAAAATCGCTGTAATGGTTCCTGTCCCAGAGGTTTAGGCCACTGTCAAAGGTGTTCTGCTTGTTCTCATCTATGCTGTTGTTTCGGAGGGTATTGTTGTTGGCGCCCTCCAGACGGATGCCGAATCCCAAGTTGCGCTGCACCAGGTTATCGAGAATGCTGTTGTTCTCGACCCCTCGAATGAGGATGCCGTTGAAGTTATTACTCACATCGTTGTTGATTATTCTATTATCTTTGGATAGAACCTTGATTCCCGCCTCAGAGGTCGTTTCTATGGGCCAGCTACCCGCATTTATGATCTTGAAGCCTTCCACAATGGCCCCATCGGCTTTCAAAGTAATGGCGCTCCCACTGGCAGTTGCATCCAGAACCGGCATTCCTTGACCGACAAGATTGACAGGTTTGTTCACCTGGAGATGTTCAAAGTATTTGCCCTCCTGGACCAGGATCACATCTCCGGGATGAGCTGCGATTATGGCGGCCTGTATGCTTCCGTCCGGCCCCACGGTCAGGGTAGCAGCCTGAGCAAGTGATGTCAGGAGCAGGAGGATGATGAGAGTGCGCATGATCACCTTTTGGAGATTTCAGAGGTAAATACCTATCACTTCCCGACCTTCCCGCGGGTCGCCGGTGCTTTTTGTTTTCTCGGCACCGTTCCGACAGCAACTATGCTATGGCATCCGATAGTTTGATCTGTTCATTTCGTGCATTCTAGGACAGATGTCCGGAGATGTCGCTGTAGTCATGGATGTGGCAGGCACCATCCTGAAGATGTACCGCGTGGCCAAGGACATCGGCCGGGGTATTATTCTGGAGAAGATCGTTACCTGGGAGCTGATCATGGAGAAGAGAGGCAGGGCACTGGTGGTGCCTCAGATAGACCCGAGGCTTATAATCTTCTGCCGACCAGACGATCCTCTGGGGACTCTTGTGGAGGGCCGAGAGGGCGGCGTGGAGATAAGCTGTAGCAGCAGTCCCATCTCCAAAGATGAAGCCTTGGGCATTATCCGCCGCTCCCATGTCAAAGTCCGCGAACTACAGGAGGTACACCAGGCTGTGAAGGCCAGGTGCCCGGAAAAATATCAGACCACAGGAATGATTGTGGATGACGACCTTCAGGAGATAACTCATACTTTAAGCACCGGAGGCATTCCTTTTCCCGGGCTGCAGGATGTCCTGAGCCGTCTGGAAAACCTGGGGGTGGATGTCTATTTGGCCTCGGGAGACAGCATGCGCAGCCTCATGAGCCTCAAAGACTACGGAATAGATCCTAAGCGGGTATATCCCGTCTCAAGTCCCATACGCAAGCAGAAGATCGTAGCAGGTCTGAAAAGAGAATACCGCCGGGTGGTAATGGTGGGAGATGGCTTAAACGACCTGTACGCATTGAAAGCGGCCGATCTGGGCGTTTTGACAGTGCAGCAGGATACGCGACCTGCATTTGAGCTGCGCCAGGCGGCTGACGAGATCATAAAGGATATTCAAGAATTGCCTGAGATCGTGAAAGCATCGGTGTGAACAACTCTCGCAGTATCCGGATTCTCGCCCGGATTCTTCCGACGAAGTCTGAGGGCAGGGGACTTTGCTGTTCCGACTATGCCTCGAGTTTTTCGAGGCTGCCATCGACGTAGTCGTGGCACGTCAGAACTCTCGCTGACGCTAGTCAGCGATATAGTCCTTCCCCCTCCTATGAATTAAATATTGAAGGTGACATTGTAAAGAGATATTCCTGGAATTCATTATTCTGGACCGGCAAGGAGACGGAATGTCAAGACACTCTTCAGAAGAGAGCATAATCTGATAATTCTAAGAAAAGTATTTATACTAAGATAGTTTACCAATGTCCGGCAATCTTTTAAGTCGAAGACAAGATCAAGTTAGAAGATACTAGGAGTAGCCCATAGATGTTCGAAGAGCTTTTAGAGCTATACAAATCAAAATCCGAAGAGATTGAAAAGGAGAGAAAAGAAGTTCAAGCCATGGTCATGCTCGTTTCGGCCATTGAAAAAATGTCGGGGGAGCTTGGCTCCAGGCAGAACGATGTTGAACTCCTGGGCAGGTTGATAGATCAGGTTGACCGCCTCTCCAAAGATGTAGCCGACCTAAAGAGTCAGCTCCGGACCCGGCAGGGACGGCCGGCGCCAGTCCAGGAACAAAGTCCAAGCGAAGGCAAGGCCCTGGACAACCACGCTCGATCTCTCATCGAGATCATTGCCGAGAGACCTGGTCGTTATACCACCAGCGATCTTGTTGATATGCTCGGCCTGAACAAGACCACAGTCATAAGCGTGATGAAGCGTGCTTTAGAGATCGACCCGAAACATGTCAAGATGACCCAGGGAAAGAGGCGTAAGCTTTACCTGGCCTACGTGCCCGAAGAAAATGCCCAAAGAGCCGAAGCGAACGCAGACTCAGGCGAATCTGACCGAGTGAAGCTAGAGCTCATGGCCATGACCTGATCGAAAAAGGGCCGTCAACCCTGTGTAAATTCACAAGCAGTTAAAGATCGCGCAGAGGCTGGCTGGACTCATTTTGGCTTTCCAGCTTGGCTTTTCTACCTTTTCGGAAAAAATTCTTCATTATCATCAGACCGCATAACGATCATACGATGGGTGGAAGTACAAACTCAGCTGGGGATTGTTAAATTTTGTTTACTTGAATATTTATTACTTGGGAAGAGGTATCATCTTGGATATGAATCGTTACCTGATTATTTTATGCCCTTTCAACCAAAGTGATTTCAAAGGCTTGATGAAAATGAGAGAAAGAAAATCGTTTGACCGATTCAGATTGGTATATGCATAAGAGTACATAGGAGGCAACAATTGCAGGAACTAATTTATCATTCCATTGGTGTGGTGGAGAATGATTTCCAAAAGCCTGGCGATCCCAAGGAGATCAGAAACTCGGTATCCTTTCTGGTACTAGAAAAGAAGTGCCTTCCGGCCCTGGAAGGCCTGGCGCTCTTCAGATATCTTATCGTAATATACCATCTGGATAGATCGCCCGGCTACAGAGACACGGTCCACCCCATGGGTGATCTTTCCCTTCCCAAAAGGGGTGTGCTGGCAACGCGCAGCCCCTGCCATCCTAATCCCCTGGGAATAACGGTGGTCGAGATTCTGGAGGTTCGTGGAACAAGAATAAAGGTCACGGGTCTGGATGCGCTGCATGGCACACCCATCTTGGACATCAAGCCCTACGAGGAGCACTTCGATTCTCCCTTGGGATTGCAGAGGGAGAGGGACCCGTGCTACAGGCCGAAAGATCGTTAGACTAAAGATACTTAGAGGAATCAAAAGAAAAGCGCAGATGAAGAGCCTTTTCTTCATGCCTTCTTTTGCTTCCTCCGGTACATGTACCCGCCTGCAGCGACTATGATGATGATTATCACAATGGCCGGCAGGAGCAGAGACGCTGAAGCTTCCTTGATCACGACCGGTATCTTCATGCTCTCTGAGATGATCGTATCGCCATTGACGTCGGTGTACTTGATCTCACTGTTTATGCCGTAATCCTTGGGTGTGGCATCCGAATCAACATCTAACCTGAAGACGACCGTCTTCTCCTCGCCGGGCGCGAGCGTCCCAATAAACGCTTGATCATCGGTCGAAGAGAAGGGCTTGAAGATGGACAGTCTTGCTACCGCATCTTTGACCGGATCATCGCCGATATTCTTGTAGGTTACCTCAACGGAAGACTTCTTTGCTCCCGCTGACAACGTATTCTCGGCATTGGTTATCTCGAAGTCTGCCTGCTTCTTCACAATGATAGAGACAGGAGCGGTCTGGTTGGCCTTCTGGTAGATGTACGAAACCCTGTAGTTGACTAGAGTGGGCGCGCCTCCTGCGGTAGAAAGCTCAGAGGCATCGACTCTGACATTGTCCTGATAATCATAGGATAGATTGAGCTTCAGAGGATATGTCCCTGAAGGTGCGTGTTCTCCAATCTTTATGGTGAACTTCAGGGGCGACTGTATCTTATCCCCTGACTTCAGGGCCTGCACCACCTGGTCACCAGACTTGACCTCGATCGCTGGATTGTCGGAGATCAATGTGGCAGTGACGCCCAGGGCAGTGGTCTTCTTGTATTCTTCCTGCAGTTCCGCATTTGCTAGAGCATACTCTTTGGGATTCTGAGGTGTGCGATCCTCCTTAAAGCCCAGCATTCTCCCGTAGTTGGTCAAATCCAGGTACAGAGTGACGGTGTCTCCCCGCTCAAACTCATCGGTCCCGGCAACACTGGCAGAGAGGTCAGGTCCTCCGTACATGGTGTAGTAGTTATCCCCGCCCAGCTCGTAGGGTATGTAAGTGTTCTGAGCCTGAGCAGAGGCTGCCAAGCTCAGAAAACAAAGCAAAAGCATTGCTAATTTGAATTTCATTTCATCCTCCTCTCGCGCTCAAGAGCTTGAGGGATTTCAGGAACTCCTGCTTCGCGTTCTCAACGATCTCTCGTCGGATCTCCATGCGGAACATCAGCACTATGAAGACCGTAAATGTCGTCAATAGGGCAAAGACTACCGCGAGCACAGTTATCAGTCCGAAATTATTCGTTATCATGAAAGGAGAGGCAATCAATGCGCCAAACCCGAAGACTGTGGTCAGGCCAGATGCTATCAGGGCAGAGCCTATGCGTCGAGTTGCGATCTTGAGTGCCTCCATGGGTTCTCCGGTCTTGCCCATCTCCTCGTAGAAGCGCTCCATCATCAAGATAGCATACTCTGATCCCACAC